>DATICH010000247.1:0-2677 GCA_035456885.1 Methyloceanibacter sp. | reverse complement strand
CACCCAGCGCGCGCCGCCGCGCTTGTCCCACGGCGCGATCCGCCCTCCCAAACCATCTTCTTTGATGACTGAGCCGCCGGATTTGGAGTCCTCAGTTAGTTCGGAAATGAGGGATGATATGGTGAGGCAAACCATAACACTCGACTTGAAACAGCGGAAATACTTGAATTTTTGAGAAGGTCTGGCGGAGGGGATGGGATTCGAACCCACGATAGGGGTTTAAGCCCCTATAACGGTTTAGCAAACCGCCGCCTTCAGCCTCTCGGCCACCCCTCCGCTCAAGAGAAGGCTAAGCCCACGGCGTATGCCAGCCGGGTTCTAGAGAAGGGGCTCGGAGCTGTCAACGACTGCCGTCCCGAGCGCGCATGCGCCCGCGCTCCATCGCGGGCGCATGCGCTCGGGAGGAGCCTTCGGTCAGACCGCTCCCATCAGCTCTTCCTTGCGGCGCTTCAGCTCCTCGCCCAATTCGCGCGTGTCGAGCCGCGATTTCTTCACCATCTGGAAGAGCTCGTTCTGCTCCTCCTTCACATGGTGTTTCACATACTCGCCGAGCACCTTGACCTTCGCGTCGTAGAGATCATCGTCCGGTCGGGCCTCCTCGAGCTGCCTGATGAGGTCCTTGGCCGAGGCATGCTCCACATTCGCCTCGTCCAAGAGTTCGCCCGTCTTGGGGATGCTGCCGCGCGCCGCCGGGTAGAAGATCTCCTCCTCGATCTGGGTGTGCACCTTCAAGGCGCGGCAGATGTCCCGCACCATCTCGAGCTTTCGATCGTCCGACAGTCGATCCTTGCGGCGGTCGTAGTCGTCGAATTGATCGCTGACGGCCTTGTGATCGGCGCGCAGCAGCGCGATGGCGTCCTGCCCTTGCGTCGCCGATCTGCGAGTCTTCGCACCGGCCTTGCGGGCCTTGCTTCGCCCGCGCGATGTCGATCTGGTCTTCGGCATGGGGTCACTCCTGGTTGATCCGCCACAACATCGAAGACCCGTGCTTCGTTGCGTGGCGGCGCGCAGGAGAGGACCGATGCGCTACCGCGGCTCCAGCCAGTGCGAGAGATCGCGCCCGATCAGCCGGCTCAACTCGCCGATATCCTCGCGGAAGTATTCGGCCATCTCGCGGCGCAACTCGGGCGGGATGGCCGGCCGCTTGCCGGCAGGCTGCGTATTGGCCTTCTTGAGGCGGCGCCGCAGCGGACGGACCAGATCGCGCAGCCGGGTATTCCCGCCTTCGGCGAACAGGCCGGCCAGGCGGGCGACCGGGGCCGGCGGGTTCATCACCAGCGGTTGGAGCCAGGCGCGCCGATAGCTGCGGCTTTCGTTCTTTCGCTCAACGCTGGTGCGGCCGTCGTCGGGAAGGCCGGCGAAGGCGAGGAGCTCTCGATAGACGCGCAAGGCATCGGCGCTGAAATCCTCGAATAGGACGAAGAAGCACCGCTCGCGGCCGGAGACCTCGAGCATGCGGCGAAGATGGCGCCCGAGCCGCCCCACCTCTCCATATTGCAGAAGTCGCGGCTCGCGGCAGCGGCTCGGGATCGCCTCGCCATTGAGCCGGCGCTCCTGCAAGCGCCAGGCCTGTTCGAAATCGGCCACGTCCTCGTCCATCGTGTAGAACAGGCGCGCGTGATAGGAGGGCAGCATGTCCAACGGATTGCGCAGGCCCACGACCAGCGTCGCCCGCGGATCGAAATCGATGATCCGGCGGATCGCGCGGGGATCGTAGAGATAGCTGACGGATCCTTCCGCGAGCACCTCATGCTGCGGTCCGAGCGAGCGAAAATACGCGCTCTCGAAACGGCGGCGAATCTCTGTCGGCGAGGCCCCGTCGAAGGGCCGCAGGAAGAAATGCGTTTCCTTGGGCTTTGAGAAACAGATCTGAGGATGAGCCGCCAAGGCTTTGGAAAGGCTCGTTGTTCCTGTTCTAGGAGCGCCGACGATGAAAATTCCGCGACGCTGCGCGGCGGGCTCCGATCGGTGAAGGACTGGGGCCAGGCTCACTGTCGTGTGCGGTTCTGATGGTGAAACGGCAGCTTTGGCGGGCAGCACTGTGCCCCGCTAGTAACATCATACCACACTCACCGTTCGTACTATTCCTGAAGTTGCGCGAAGCTTTATAGAATTTTAAACAAAGGGTCTCAACCTATTGGCGGGGCTAGAAAAGGAGGCCGAGATGGCGCTCACCCGCCGATCGATTGCGACGCTTTTGGATCTGGTCGAGATCAAGCTCAGTTGCATCGAGGTCGTCGACCGCGAAGACCATCGGGAATTGAAGGCGTTACGCGCTTGCCGTGAGGAATTGCTGCAAATGATCGAACGCCACTCCGCGCGCGGCGCGGCCGGTGCGCGGCAGGCCATTCCCACGAGCGCGCCCGACATCATTCCGGCCCACGCCTGAAGCCGGAAGCCGGGCGGGGCGGGGCATCATCCCTCGCGCTCCCGGGGGCGGGCCGGGCGTCGACGAAAAGAAGCGACTGAACGGATGAAATATATCCGCTTGCGCCGCATTCTTTTATAAGCTGACCGCCGTCCAAGCGATCCGAGGTCGGGGCATGGAACGGCATCCCTCCTTCCCAACCTTCGCGGGCGCGACGTGAGCGCGCTCGCCGAGAAATGGGTCGAGCCGCGCGTGGGCGGCCGCACCGCCATCGCGCTGACCTGGTGGCTCGCGGCATTGATCGGCGGG
>DATICH010000246.1:0-6118 GCA_035456885.1 Methyloceanibacter sp. | reverse complement strand
GAGGATGAAGCGGATATGCGCGGCGATCGGGTAATTGCGCAGAATAGCGTGCTTGGTCTGAATCAGATCGCGCAGGCCGAGCAGGAAGAAGAAGGCGAAAAGGCCGAGCGGAACGGCGAGGTGAAGGGCAGATTGCGGGTAATGCCAAACCAGTGCCCCGAAGACCAGGGTCCCCACAGCGGCGATAGTGAGCAGGATGTAGCGCGGTGTGAAGGGCAGCAGCAGATGGCGCATGAGCCGTCCCTAGCTTCCGGCCCCGGACCTGTCCCGGCGCTGCCTGCATTTTAGGCGCGGTTCCTTGTCAGTTTTGCAAAGCTCGCTCGTGGCCGCGGGGAACAACCCGCAAATGGCGGAAAGACAACGGGATTACGCCTTGGACTTGAGCACCGCGCGGCGCAGCTGGCTCGCCACGAGACGCGGAAACAGCGCGTTGAGGATGAACAGCATCCGAAAGGCCGCCGGTTTCACCACGAGAGGCTTGCCGGCTTCGGCGCCGTTGACGATCGCCTCCGCCGCCTGCTCCGCGGTAAGCACCGGCAGGAGGCGCGGATCGGTCTTCGGCATGTTCTCGCGGCTGCCCGGATTGTGCCGCCAATACGGAGTTTCGACTGTCCCCAGCACCACAAGCGTCACTTTAAGGCCGGCGCTCTTCAGCTCGCTGCGCAGCGTATCGGCGAGACCGGTGACGGCGCGGCGGGCGGCGATATAGGCGGAGGCCTTGGGCCAGGCGAGATAGGAGGCGGGCGAAGAGATAAAGACGATACCGCCAGCGCCGCGCGCGACCATGCCCGGCAGGACGGCGCGGGTGAGATCGAAGGCGGCGAAATAGGGCACCGCCATCATGGCGCGGGCTTCCTCGGGCGTGGTGTCGAGGAAGGGCAGCCAGCGGCCGGCGCCCGCATTGTTGATCAAAATGTCGGGCGTGCCGGTCTCGCGCTCGATGCGCCCGGCCGTCTCGGCGATGGCCGCCGCATCGGCAAGGTCGAGGGCATAGGAACGGGCCACCCCGCCCGCTCGGCGGATCGTGTCAGCCACAGTCTCGAGCCGCGCGGCATTGCGGGCGAGCAGCACGACTTCCGCGCCCTTGGCGGCATAGAGCTTGGCGGTGGCCTCGCCGATCCCGCTCGACGCGCCGGTGATGAGAACGAGCTTGGAGGCCATGTTGCTCCTCTCGCCAAGCTGAGCCTGTGGCCCTAAGTCTTTCTAGCGCAGCCGAATTGTCCTCAAGCCAAAATGCGGCTCCCACTGTTGCACAAACGCCACGGCGGCTGGGGAACCCATTGCCTGCGGCTGCAAAAATACTGGCGAGCCTGGGCGCGCGCGATATCTTAGCCCATCTTCGGTTGTTGAAGGGAGGCGTACCGATGCGGACGTATGAGCGCGTCTTCGGCTTGGCGGTGATCGCGGCGGGGTTGAGCTTCGCTCCCACTGGTCCGGCCAGCGCAGGCTGTCTCGGATTCTCCGGCACCGCCGACGGGTTCGACAAAATTACCGCCGTCACGCGCGCCCAAGAGGCGGTTGCCAGCGCTATCGCAGAATACCGGAAGCAAAAGCGGCTGGGTGCTGGCTCGGTCTCGCCGATGCGGGCGAAACCGCAGCCCTATTGGCGCGATGCCGTGAGCGCGGAATTGTTTCACAAGCCAGATATCGTCAAGACAGATTCCTACACGATCTGTTGGTCGGGCGTGATCTCGCCCTATGTCTGCACCTCGGGCGCCAAGGCCTGCTGGTAGTTTGCAAGACCCTGCATCGCGCCCCGGGGGCGAGCCTCCCCGGGGCCGATCCCCATTCAGCGCGCGGGGCGTGGCTCCGGCTCGGGGCCTCCCGGGACCGGGGGCACCAGCGAGACTTTCTCCGGCTTCTTCATCAGGAAGATCAGCGGGATGATCGCCAGGGTGACCATGGCGATGAACCAGAAGATGTCGTTGAAGGCGAGCATCTGCGCCTGCCGGTCGATTTCGTGCACGATTAGCGGCGCCGACTGGGGCGAGTAGGGCGTGAGCCCATATTGATCGAGATAGGGAATGAGGTCGTGATTATACGGCGTGACGTGACCGGTCAGCTCGTTGAAGTGAATCTGAGTCTGGCGCACGAACAGCCAGCTCACCACGGCGATGCCGGCTGAGCCGCCAATGCCGCGCATCAGCGCATAAACACCTGACGCCTCGTCATATTGGGCGCGCGGAATGCTGGCGAAGGCGACCGCGGTCAGCGGCACGAAGAACAGGCCGGTGCCGACGCCCGCCAGCATGCCCGGTGTGGCGATGCCCCAGAAGTCCACATAGAGCGAGAAATAGGCCATCGGCAGCGTGCCGAGTGCGGTCATGATCAGTCCGCCGATCACCAGCCAGCGCGCGTCGAACATGCGAATGAGGATGCTGCCGGTGATCGCCAGCGTGATGGCGCTGACGATACCGCGTGGGATGAACAAGGTCCCGGCGACATCGGGCGGGTAGCCGAGCAGCCGCTGGCTAAACAGCGGCATGATCGCCATCCAGCCGAACAGGCTGATGCCGTAAGCGGTGATGGCGAGCGTGCCGGCGACAAAATTGCGGTCCTTCAATAGGGACAGGTCGAGAATGTTGTCCGGCTTGTTCCAACCGCGCAGGAAGAACGCGGCGCTGGCAAACACGGCGATGATCGTGCCGGCGACGATCACCTTGGAATTGAACCAGTCCCGGGTCTGGCCCTGGTCGAGCACATATTGAATGGCGCCGACCGCGAGCACGAGCAGCCCCATGCCTATCCAGTCGGTCTTGAGGTCCTTGATGGCGCGCCGCGGCAGATAGCCAATCGCCATCAGCAGCGCGAATATGCCGAGCGGAATGTTGATGTAGAACACCATGCGCCAGGAATAGGTCTCGGTGAGATAGCCGCCGAGCGCCGGCCCGATCACCGGCGCCACCATGATGCCGAGACCGAAAATTGCCAGCGCCTGCCCATGCCGCTCGCGTGGGAAGGCGTCGAGCAGGATGGCCTGGCTCAAGGGCACCAGCGGTGCGCCGAACACGCCCTGCGCTAGGCGGAACACGACCATGCTCTCGAGGCTCCACGACATGCCGCATAAGGCCGAGGACACCACGAAACCGACGATGGCGGTGAGTAGCAGCCGCCGCCGTCCGAGCCAGTTGGAGAGATAGCCGGTAAGCGGCATCACCACCGCGGCGGCGACGATATAGGAGGTCAGCACCCAGGTGATCTGGTCGGGCGTGGCCGCGAACGTGCCGAGCATATGCGGGATCGACACGTTGACGATGGTCATGTCGAGCACTTCGAGCACCGCGGTGAGCACCACGGCGATCACGAGAGCGATCGGCGGACGTTCGAATGGCTCGGGGGCGGCCGGGTGCGGCGGCTCCGGGGGCGGCTTGCGCTTGGAGCCCTTGCCGCCGGAACGCTTGCCGCGGGTCATTGCGCGCCTTGTGTTTCCGCGGTGGTGTCGACCCTGACCGTGGCGCTCGCGCCCATGCGCAGCGGCCTGTCGGGATCCGGAGCGCTGGTGATCTTGACCCTGACGGGGAAGCGCTGGGTGACCTTGACCCAATTGCCGGTGGCGTTCTCCGGCGGCAGCACGGAGAAGGTGGCGCCGGAGCCGGCGCTGATGCTCTCGACTTCGCCCTCGAGCGTCAGGCCCGGATACATGTCGAGGCGAATGGTGGCAGGTTGACCGGTCCTGATGCGCCCGAGATCGGTCTCCTTGAAATTGGCGTCGACCCACCAATTGCCCTCTTCGACCACGGCGAAGACGGGCGTTCCGGCCTGCACGATATTGCCCGGTCGCAGGCTGATTTTGCTGACCCAGCCGGTGGCGGGCGAAGTGACATGAGTGCGCACCCGCTCATGCGTCGCCTTGTCGAGCTGGGCCGCGGCGGCGCGGAGCTGCACCGTCGGCGTGGTGACAGTGAGCTTCTTGTCCTGCTCGGTATTGAACTCAGCCTTGGCCTGCTGGTATTCGCCGAGCGCGTCATGCCAGCCTTTCAAGGCCTCGGTCAAAGCGGCCGATGGCGGTTCGCCAAGTTTCTGCGCGTCTTTTTGCTCGCGATATTTGCCGAGCGCATCTTCCAGCGCGGCGCGTTTCTCCTCGAGCTTGGTGGCGGCCGCCTTGAGCGCGTCGGCGGCGGTTCCCGCGGCGTCGGCCGCCGCATCGAATTGGGCGCGGGCGTTGCGCAGCGCCGCCTCGTACAGCGTGGGATCGATGTCGAACAAAGGATCGCCGGTCGCGACCCTGTCGTCTTCTCCGACATAAACGCGGGCGACCGGCCCGGAGACCTGCGAGGCCACGCGCACCACGTTGGCGCCGGTATAGGCGTTGTCGGTGGAGGGATAGAGCTCGGCATAGCGCCAATAGAGCAACACGCCGCCGATCGTCGCGACCAGAAGCACGAGAAGCGCGATCCAGCGAATGCTCTTGGCCCGGCCCTTGGCGCGCGCTGACGTCTCGATCGAAGCTTCTTGATTCACGATCTTAGTTACCTCGGTTGCGGCGGGAGGTTCTTGCCGGACTCGCCGGGCCTAATGGCCCGCAATTCCAGGTGAAGCACGGCAGAATGATGACGAGGCTTAGACTGGAAGTGCGTCAGGAGCAAGATTTTCACTTAACTGTAAGGGTATGACGCCAATTCGACGCAAGTGGTTCAAAGCCGGAAATCCGCGTTTTTCCGCGGCGGGACGCCGCTGGAGCGTCCGCTAGCGGACCCTTGCGTCCGGCTTGCGTTCGTACGGGCGCGGATTAACATGCGCGAAGTTCGAGGGCGCGGCTTCAGCAATGGCCGGCGGCATCGTAGCGTATCGCTCTCGCTTCGCGTCCGAGGTCTTAGCGTCAAAATCGATCCTGGCGGATGCGGCGTTGGGGCGGACAGTCTCGACACCAGCCATGAGCCTTTCTGCAAGGCCGGCCGGAGCGCCCGGAAGCAACTCGAACCGGGAGGAGAGGCGCAACATGACGACATCGAAATATATCGCGCGGCTGATGGGGCCGGTCTTGCTGGCGATGGGCCTCGGCATGCTGGTCGAGAGCGAGACCATGCGCGTACTGTCGCAGGAGTTCTTGACCAATCGAGGCTTGATCTACCTCGCCGGCATCCTGACCCTGCTGGCCGGGCTTGCCATCGTCAACGCCCATAATCTTTGGGTGCCCGATTGGCGCGTCATCATCACCATCCTGGGGTGGCTGGGGATCGTCGGCGGGTTGTTCAGAATTCTGCTGACGGGACAGGTGCAAAGCCTGGGCACGGGCCTTGCCAGCAACACCGCCGCCATCATCGTCGGCGGCCTCGCCACCCTGGTGCTCGGCGGTGTGCTCTCATTCAATGGCTACGAGGATTTGTGGGAGGAGAAGCCGAGGCGCCGGGCCGCGCCTGTTTCGCGGAGCGGGGCTCGCAAGCGGAGCGCCGGCGCGAAACGGCCTCGCCGCAAACGCGCCTAGCCGAATGGCGCGGCGCCCGTCATTTGACAGTAGGGCGGGGGGGTCTAGAGTGAAGCCGTTCCCAGGGGAGCCCCAGGCAAGGGGCTGAGAGTCCGCTGCCTCGATATGAGGCCCGGCGGAGACCCTTTGAACCTGATCCGGGTCATGCCGGCGAAGGGACGGGACATTTCCTCCCGCCGCCCAGCGTCCCACGCCCCGCCGCATGCGAACGAGGCGCCTTTCAACCAGGTCGATAGCAAGGGTGAACCGTGGAGGAGACAGCGACATTCGTGGCCAAATTCGTCGGGCCGATGCTGTTCGTGGTGGGCCTCGGGCTCGTGCTCAATCCCAGCGTCTACCGGGAGATCGGCAAGGAAGTGCTGCGCAGCCCGGCGCTCACTTACACCTCCGGGTTGCTCTCGCTGGCCGCGGGACTGGCCATCGTCGTCAATCACAATGTCTGGACCTACAAAGGCTGGCTGCTGATCCTCACCATGACCGGCTGGCTGCTGATCCTGCGCGGCCTGTTGCGCATCTTGATCCCGCAACAGACCAGCGACGCGGTCACCAAGCTGGTCGAGCGATGGCCGTGGATCATTCCGGCCGCCGGCGTGCTGCTCGGCTTCTTCGGCGGCGTGGAAATCTGGCACGGCTATTACGCGCTCGGAGACTAGATTGGAGTTCTCCATGAATCTGCACGAGAAAAACCTCAAG
>DATICH010000245.1:0-4890 GCA_035456885.1 Methyloceanibacter sp. | reverse complement strand
CGAGCTCGAGCCGCTCGATAGGCTTCAGGTCGCGCTGCTCCATGGCCTGTTTGGCGGCACGCAACTCGGCTTCGATGCGGGCCCGCTCGCGCAAATACCAGCGGCGCCCGGCAAGCACGAGCCCCGCGCCCGCAGCAATCAAGAGCAGCAGCTGCGGCATGGCTAAAATCCGAAGCGCGACCAAAGCGCGCGGGCCTCGATCGCCGAGATGAGATCGGCGGCGAAGCCGCCAGGGGTGAAGCCGAACTCGAAGCCTCCGCCTTCGGCAGATACGCTGCGGCGGCGGGGGAACCATGACGTGGACGGCATCACGAGCTTGAGCCGCACCTCGTCGCCGTAGATTTCGCGCATGCGCGTGCGCAGGTCGGAGAGTCCGTCGATCAAGCCAAGCTCGAGCGCCCGCTTGCCGGACCAGAACTCGCCGGTGAAAAGATTGACGTCGGCCTTGTCGAGCTTGGCGCCGCGCCGTGCCTTGACCAGATCGATGAAGTTCCGATGCACGTCGCTTTGCAGCGCCTTGATGCGCTCCACATCCGACGGCTTCTCCGGCAGGAACGGGTCGAGAATGTCCTTGCTCTCGCCGGCGGTGTAGACGCGGCGCTGCACGCCGATCTTGGCGATCATTTCGTTGAGACCGAAGGTGGCGGTGATCACCCCGATCGAGCCGACGATCGAGCTCGGATCGGCATAAATTTCGTCGCCGGCGAGCGCGAGCAGATAGCCGCCGGACGCCGCGACATCCTCGGCGAACACATAGACCTTGAGATCCTTCTCCGCCGCCAGTGCCCGGATGCGCTTATAGACCAACATCGACTGCACGGCCGAACCGCCCGGCGAGTTGATTTGAATGGCCACCGCCTTGGCACCGCTCATGGAGAAGGCCTTGTCGATGGCCGATGCGGAGGTCGAAAGCGTGACGCCCGGCCTAAGCGGCGTGACCACGCCGATCGGTCCGGAGAAGCGCAACACCGGCACCACAGGCGCGCGCTTGGTCAGCACCGCCGGAAGATAGCTCTTCCAGCTGTCGCGATTGGGCAGGCCGAGATCGTTCAGGAGGCTGTTCATGGGCGCTTAACGTACAGTCGCATTACGCCAAATCAAGGCAAGCAAGGGCATTCTGTGCCAATAAAAATCAGCCCCGCGCCGGCTTTAAGCGTTTGGTTAGCGCAACTTGGGGGCGCCATCCGCCTGTCCGAATTCATTGCTATATTCCAGAGCGAAGGTGGGGAGACAACTCAAGGCGCCGTTCGGCCGAACAGCGCCGCTCCCGATATTAGGAGGAATTGAATGAGCAAGCTTGCGACTTTGGCGGTGGCGGCGAGCGCCCTTGCGCTTGGCTTGGTCACCCTGGCTCCGAACGCGGCCGAAGCCGGCTGGCGGCGCGGCGGCTATTGGGGTCCCGGCGTCAACGTCTATGTCGGACCGCGCTGGGGATGGTACGCCCCCCGCTATCGCTATGGGGGTCCCTACGCTTATGGCTACCCCTACGCCTATTATCCCTATTGGCGTAAACGCTACTGGCGCGGCTGGTACTAAGCCCGGGCGCCACCTAGGCATTTCGGAGGGCCACGCTCGAAAGGGCGTGGCCCTTCGGCTTTCTTGGGATCTCCGATGAACGCCAGATGAACGGGCGCCTCAGTTTCGGTTCAGCGCGCGGCGGCTACACCTGAACCGCTGAGCAAGGGCCGCAAGCTCCTCGGGCCTTGCTTGCCCGAGAACTCTCCTCACGCTCGGGCGAACGTAGGGGCCGCCGCCTTCATCCCCCGAGGCGGCGGTCCTTTTCTTTGCCGAAGCCGAGCGGCTCCCCTCCCCTGAGCACGGCTTCCGCCGCCTCGGTGTAGCGGCCATCGGCTGCATGCAGCATTAGACCCGGCAAGAGACTTAGACCTGCGCGGCTCGCTTTCCTGGCCTGCACGATGATGCGCACCGCCGCCTCGTCTTCTCGGGGGAAGAGCGGAAGGACCTTGACGCCGCCGAAGCGCCCGGCGAGGAGCTGAAGCAATTCGCCGAGCGCATCAGGGCGATGGATCAAGCTGAGAAGCGCGCCAGGCGCGGCCATGGCAGCGCAGAATTTGATCCAGGCGGCCAGCCCTTCCTTGCGCATGACATGAGCCGTCACCCGGTCGGGCGCGGGGCGAATGCTGCCTTCCTCATGGAAGGGCGGATTGACGATCAGATGATCGTAGCTTTCGCGCTTCAGGCCCAAAGCCCCCAATGTCTTTCCGGGCAGCGTCACATCCGCGTTGATGACTTCCAACTGCGCGGCGAAGCCGTTGCGCCTCGCGTTGTGTTCGGCAAGCGCGCAAAGCCCAGGGTCGATTTCAACCGCCGTCACCGTCGCCTCCGGCACCCGCGCCAGGAGGCAGAGACCCGCGACACCGACGCCCGCGCCCACGTCGAGCACACGGTCGCTGGAGCGCGCCGGCACGGAGGCGGCCAGAAACACCGCGTCGCTTCCCGCTCGATGGCCGCGGCGCGGTTGGACGATATTGATGCGGCCGCCGAGAAAATCGTCGGTGCTGACGGCGCCAACGCGGGCCGCGCGTTGGCTAGGCCTTTTCGTCGTCGGCAAGGACATGACCGATGCCCGCCTCGCTCAGGATGGCGCGCGCCTGCACGATCCTATCGCTGTCGACCAGGACGCGCCGGGGAAGCGCGCCGATCGACCCCTCCATCACGCTCATATTGAGATCGGCGATGATGAAGTCGATATTCGCCTCGTCGAGCAGTGCACTGACATAGGACAGGAGTACCGGATCGTTGGTGCGCAACAATTCCTTCATGGGTTGCAATGCCTCGCGTCGTTCGGCCTCAAGCCGGTTCGCCTTGACCTCGGCTGCCGACCGCCGACAATATCCGACAAAACGAGCCTGGCTCGACCGTTTTCAGGAGGGTCCCTTGGGAGTTGTCGTTAAGCTTGCCGGCGCGAACGATCCGAGAGCGAGCCTTGCTCCGCTCATGGCGCTTGTCGAGGAGGACATGGCCCATGTCAACCGCATCATCCTCGACCGCGCGCGCTCCAATGTCGAGCTAATCCCGGAACTCGCGCGCCATCTGATCGATTCTGGCGGCAAGCGCTTGCGGCCGATGCTGACCATCGGGGCGGCCAAGCTCTGCGGCTATCGCGGCGACGGGCATGTGCGGCTGGCGGCAAGCGTCGAGTTCATGCATACCGCCACCCTGCTGCATGACGACGTGGTGGACGAGAGCAATCTGCGCCGCGGCAAGACTGCGGCGCGGCTCGTCTGGGGCAACGAGGCGAGCGTTCTGGTCGGCGATTTCCTGCTCGGCCAAGCCTTCAAGATGATGGTCGATGTGGGCTCGCGCGGCGCGCTGCGCATCCTGTCGGATGCCGCCGCGGTGATCGCCGAGGGCGAAGTGATGCAGCTGATCACCGCCAAGAACACCGAAACCACCGAGGACGACTATCTCGCCGTGATCGACGCCAAGACCGCGGCGCTGTTCGCCGCGGCGGCCGAGGTCGGCGCAGTGATAGCGGAGCGGCCGAAATCGGAAGCCGCCGCCTTGCGCTCCTATGGCCGCAATCTCGGGTTGGCGTTTCAGCTGGTCGACGACGCGCTCGACTATTCCGGCGAATCGTCGAAGCTCGGCAAAAGCGTTGGCGACGATTTCCGCGAAGGCAAGATCACGCTGCCCGTGGTGTTGTGTTATCGCCGCGGCAGCGAGTCCGAGCGGGAATTCTGGCAGCGCACGCTGCACCACGGCGAGGTTAGCGAGGACGATCTCGCCGAGGCGATGAACTTGATGACACGGCACAACGCGCTTAGCGACACGATGGACCGGGCGCGCCACTACGGGGCAATCGCCCGCGACGCGCTGGCCATCTTCCCAGATTCGGAGGTGAAGGCGGCGCTGTTGGAGGCCATCGCCTTCTGCGTCGACCGCCCGTTCTAGCTTCTCAAGGCGGTCGCGGCGATCCACCAATTTGGATGCTGTGCCGCCAACTCGGCTTGCGCCCGTGTCGCTTCATCCTCGGTCGCGAGCAGGCTGAAACAGGTCGGACCGCTGCCCGACATCCTGGCGAGCCGGACGGCCCGAAGAGCGAGCAGGGACGCCAGCACCTCCCTGATCTCCGGCACGAGACGCGCGGCAGGTCCCTCGAGATCGTTGCGGCGCGACCGCGCATAGTCGACCAGCGCGGCAAAATCGCCGCCGAAATCGATCGCCTCCTCCTGCTGATGCTCGGGAGGCGTAAAGGCCTGAGCGCGAAGCGCGGCATAGACGGCCTCGGTCGCCAGCGGCAGGCGCGGATTGGCAAGGAGCACGCCACAAGCCGGAAAGCCGCCGACCAGCATGACGTGCTCGCCACGGCCAGTCACGAGTGCCGGGCGACTCGCAAGACACACGCTCACATCGGAGCCGATTTCCTGCGCGAGACCGGCGAGCAAAGGCTCCTCCAAGCGCCCGGCATTGGCACACGCGATCAGCCGCAAGGCAGCAGCGGCGTCGGCCGAGCCGCCGCCGAGGCCGGCAGCGACCGGGAGCAGCTTGCGCAAGCGAAACCGGCCGAGCGTCAGGCCCGGCACCCTTACCGCAGCGAGGCTGGCAGCCTTGACGATGAGATTGTCGCCGCCCAAGGCGCCGGCGAACGGGCCCTCGATCTCAAGCCCAAGCCCGTCACCGGGCTCGAGTGCGACCTCGTCGCCGAGCCGGGCGAAGGCGACCACGCTTCTGATCTCGTGGAAGCCGTCCGTGCGGCGACCGAGCACCTCAAGCGACAGATTGAGCTTGGCCCAGCCCGTATCACGGAGCGCAGACATGCCCGCTCCTTTGCGCCATCCGCTTAGCAGCGCTATTGCGGAGTCTTGGCCGTGCCGACCTGGGTGGTCCGATCCTGGGCCGACTTGGTCTCGGCCGTCTCGGTCAATC
>DATICH010000244.1:0-2155 GCA_035456885.1 Methyloceanibacter sp. | reverse complement strand
CAGCGCCAGGACCCCGGCAAGGTGTTCAAGGGCAAGAAGATGGCCGGGCATATGGGCGACGTGAACGTCACCACGCAGAATTTGCGGGTGGTGAAGACCGACCCGGAGCGCGGGCTGATCATGATCCGCGGCGCGGTGCCGGGCGCCAAAGGCGGCTGGGTGCTCTTGCGCGACGCGGTGAAGCGTTCGCTGCCGGAGACCGCGCCGAAACCGGGCGCCTTCCGCAAAGCGGCCGGTGACGCGCCGAAGCAAGCCAAGCAACCGCAAGAGACTGAAGCGTCCGAGGCGAGCGCCGAGGCCGCACCGGCGGAGGCTGGGAGCCAAGCGTGATGAAGGCCGAGATCACCACACTCGACGCCAAGAAGGCGGGAACGGTCGAGCTTGCCGACGAAGTGTTCGGGCTCGAGCCGCGCGCCGACATCCTGCAGCGCATGGTGCGCTACCAACTCGCCAAGCGGCGGGCGGGCACCGCGCATGTCAAGGACCGCTCGCAGATCACCGCGTCGACTGCCAAACTCTATCGCCAGAAGGGTACCGGCCGTGCGCGTCACGGCAGCCGCAAGGCGCCGATCTTCAGGGGCGGCGGCAAGGCGTTCGGGCCGAAACCCAGGAGCCATGCCATCGACCTGCCGAAAAAGGTGCGCGCGCTCGCGCTCAAGCATGCGCTCTCGTCGAAGGCCAAGTCGGATACGCTGGTCGTGATCGACAAATGCGAGCTGAAAGACGCCAAGACCAAGGAACTGAAATCGCGCTTCGCCAAGCTCGGCTTCGGCTCGGTGCTGATCATCGACGGTGCCATTGTGCAGGAGGCTTTCGCCAAGGCCGCGCGCAATCTGCCTGACGTCGACGTGCTGCCAGTTCAGGGCATCAATGTTTACGACATTCTCCGGCACGAGAAGCTGGTGCTGACCACGGCCGCGATCGAGGCGCTGGAGGCACGATTCAAATGAGCGCGCTCACCGCATATGACGTGATCCTGTCGCCGGTCATCACCGAGAAAGCCACGGCCGCCTCCGAGGCCAATCAGGTGGTATTCAAGGTGCATCGCGACTCGACCAAACCGGAGATCAAGGCCGCGATCGAGGAGCTGTTCAAAGTCAAGGTGTTGTCCGTGAACACCCTCAACCGCAAGGGCAAGAACAAGCAGTTCCGCGGCATCAAGGGCCGGCAGCAGGACACCAAGAAAGCGATCGTTCGTCTCGCCGAAGGCGACAGGATCGACGTGACGACGAGGATCTGACGAGATGGCGCTCAAGAGTTTCAAACCGACCACGCCATCCCAGCGGCAGCTCGTGCTCGTCGACCGCGGTCTTCTGTGGAAGGGCAAGCCGGTCAAGGCGCTCACCGAAGGACTGACCAAGTCCGGCGGGCGCAACAATCACGGCCGCATCTCGATGTGGCACCGGGGCGGCGGGCACAAGCGCACCTATCGCAAAGTCGATTTCAAGCGCGGCAAGCTCGGCGTGCCGGCGACGGTGGAGCGGCTGGAATACGATCCGAACCGCACTGCCTTCATCGCACTGATCAAATATGAGGATGGCGAGCTGTCCTATATTCTCGCGCCGCAGCGGCTTGCGCCTGGCGACACGGTGATCGCCGACGCTCGCGCCGACGTGAAGCCGGGCAACGCCATGCCGCTTGCCAATATGCCGATCGGCACCATCATCCACAATGTGGAGATGAAGCAGGGCAAAGGCGGGCAGATCGCGCGCGCTGCGGGCACCTATGTGCAGCTGGTTGGCCGCGACGCGGGCTACGCCATTCTGAGGCTCAATTCCGGCGAGACGCGCATGGTACCGGCCGAGTGCATGGCGACGGTCGGCGCGGTGTCCAATCCCGACAACTCCAACGTCTCGATCGGCAAGGCCGGCCGGATGCGCTGGAAGGGCCGCAAGCCCGTGGTGCGCGGCGTGGCGATGAACCCGATCGATCACCCGCATGGCGGCGGCGAGGGCCGCAGCTCGGGCGGCCGCCATCCGGTTACTCCCTGGGGCAAGTCCACCAAGGGCAAGAAGACCCGTTCCAACAAGGCCAGCGACAAGTTCATCCTGCGCAGCCGTCACCAGAAGAAGAAGGGGTAGCTCACTTGTCACGCTCGATCTGGAAAGGCCCGTTCGTCGACGGCTATCTGCTCAAGAAGGCGGAGAAGGCGCGC
>DATICH010000243.1:0-2231 GCA_035456885.1 Methyloceanibacter sp. | reverse complement strand
GCGGCGACGGCGGCCATGCCGCTCGCGGTGCCGCGCGCGGCGGACGCGCCTTCCAGCGCGCACATGCGGGCCTCGAACATGGCGACGGTGGGGTTGGCGTAGCGGCTATAGACGAAGCCTTCCTCGTCGCCCTTGAAGCGGGCTTCGGCCTGCTCGGCGCTCTGGTAGACATAGCCCGAGTTGAGAAAGATGGCCTCGGAGGTCTCGCCGAACTGGCTACGCAAAATGCCCTCATGCACCAGCTTGGTGGCGGGGCGCCAGGCGGCGCTCTTCTTCCTGCTGTCCTTGCTTCCGGCCATGGAACGCTCCTTGAACCCTCTTGCCAGCCGGCCGCAACAAAAAACCCGGACCTTGGCTGCCGCCAAATGACCGGGATCGGCTAAGAACGCCTCGCACGGCCTTTTAGCGACTTGTTTAACGTGGCTGCAAGCCGGCCGGCCAAATCACCACGAAGGGGGATTAATCGCGCCCGAAGGCCGTCCCGTCAAGCCTCCTTCGGTCGCATAGGTCTTGTGAATCCGGGGGAGAAGGCCGAGCTTAGGGTGACCCGAAGCCCGGCAAATGCCAAGAACATCGTCCATGCAGCCTTTGAGCCAGAGCGACCAGCTTTTCGAGGCGCTACCCGAGGGCGCCCAGGCCGACCCTCCGTCGGAGTCTCCACGCAGCGTGTTCGCCCGGACCGGCATACTGCCAAGCCAGGCGATCCGCGCCATGATCGCCGGCGGCGAGATCATGGCCGCTCCCGACATCGACACGCACCAGATCCAACCCGCGAGCCTCGATCTCAGGCTCGGCAAGGTGGCCTACCGCATCCGCGCGAGCTTCTTGCCCGGGCCCGACGCCACGGTGCGGGACAAGCTCACCGAGCTCAAATTCCACGAGATCGACCTCACCAAAGGCGCGGTGCTCGAAGCGGGCTGCGTCTATCTCGTACCGCTGATCGAGCAGCTCAAGCTTCGCTCGACTATCGCCGGTTTCGCCAATCCGAAAAGCTCGACCGGCCGGCTCGACGTGTTCACGCGGCTGATCGCTGACCGGCAGGACGGCTTCGACATGGTGGAGGAGGGTTATTCTGGTCCGCTGTTTGCCGAGATCTGCCCGCGCACCTTCTCCATCAAGGTGCGTTACGGCTCACGGCTGAACCAGATCAGGTTCCGCCGCAGAGTGGGACAGCAGCTCGATGCCGGCGAGCAGCCGGGGCGGGTCGGCGACCGGCGCTTGCGCGAGATCCATTCCGATGTCGGGCTGGTCGAAGGCGAGGCGGCGATCCGCGAAGGGCTCAATCTGCGCATCAGTCTTGCGCCGATCTCACCGAAGGGGCTGATCGGCTATCGGGCGCGGCGCTATGCCGGCGTGATTGATGTCGACGCGGTTGGCGCGTACGAAGCCGATCAGTACTGGGAGACGGTGCATCTCGGCGCGGATCGGCGGCTGATCCTCGACCCGCACGAGTTCTATATCCTGGCGTCGAAGGAAAGCGTCTCGGTGCCGCCCGCCTATGTGGCGGAGATGGCGCCGTTCGATCCCCTGATCGGCGAATATCGCGTGCACTATGCCGGCTTCTTCGATCCTGGCTTCGGCTATGCCGAGGGCAAGGTGCCGGGCGCCAAGGCCGTGCTCGAAGTCCGCAGTCTCGATATTCCCTTCGTGCTCGAAGACGGTCAGATCGTCGGCCGGCTGGTTTACGACAAGCTCACCGACATCCCCGACCTGGTCTATGGCGGGGGCATCGGCTCGCATTATCAGGCGCAAGGGCTGAAGCTCTCCAAGCATTTCAAGCAGGACTGACCTTGCCTGCCGCGCCCGACATCCGCCTCGTGGATGTGTGGCGGTGCGACAATGCGAAGGTCGCGGCCGAGGTGATCGCCTTCTGGAAGCGGCTGGATGCGCTTCCTCCACGCATCGCCCCTGAAGAGAGGGTCAAGGAGCTCTGCACACTCGCCTACCGCGAGGATGAGTTGATCGCTGTGTCGACCATGGTGCTGGACATGCTGCCTCAGCTCAGGGCGCGGTTCGGCTTCTTCCGCTGCCTCGTTGCGCCCGAACATCGCCGCCAGGGCCTCGCCTAGCGGCTTGGCGTGCATCGGCCATCTCTTGTCCGCGTGGTCGAAGCTCAATCCAGAGAAAAAGTGCTCGGCATGACAACCATCGTCGAAAGCCGGGCCCTCGACGAATTCAGCAAGGCTCCGGTCTGGCCGGCCCCGGGCGTCAACGGGCTGACGCTGATCGGC
>DATICH010000242.1:0-2807 GCA_035456885.1 Methyloceanibacter sp. | reverse complement strand
TCCTTGCGCACCCAGTCGACGGCGAAGCCGAAATCGAACTCCCCGTCGATCATGGTCTGCCAACGATGGTCCATCTGCCAGGATTGGGCGGCGCCCTTGGAGATGGTGGCGATCACCTTCTCGATGTCGAGACCGGCACGGGCGGCGAAATGCAGCGCTTCGGCCAGACCCTCGATCAGGCCGCCGATACAGATCTGGTTGACCATCTTGGTGAGTTGGCCTGCGCCGGCCGGCCCGATCAAATTGACGGTCCCCGCATAGGCCTCGATCACCGGCTTCGCCGTGGCGAAGGGAGCTTCATCGCCGCCGACCATGACGGTGAGCGTGCCATTTTCCGCGCCGGACTGGCCGCCGGAGACCGGCGCATCCAATGCCGCCGCGCCGCGCTCCTTGGCGGCGGCGTACAGCTCTCGCGCAATGCGCGCCGACGCCGTGGTGTGATCGACATGGATCGCGCCTTGGCCGAGCGTGCTGAAGCTGCCGTTTGCCCCGAACGTCACCGCGCGGAGATCGTCGTCATTGCCGACGCAGGTGAAGACAAGGGCAGCGCCGTCGGCCGCCTCGGCCGGTGTCGCCGCGTGCCGGCCGCCGAATTGCGCCACCCAGGAATCGGCCTTGGCTTGGGTGCGGTTATACACGACGACGTCGTGCTTCCCGCGCGTCTTGAGGTGGCCGGCCATGGGATAGCCCATGGTGCCGAGTCCGATGAAGGCGACTTTGCTCATTGGCTTTCAGTCGGAATGCTGCGGAGCAGACTTTTAGCCGATGCGCGCGCGCCCGTCATGCGGCGGAAGGAGGCGACCGGTCGGCGGGGTCGAGACCGAGGGCGCGGCGCACGGCCGAAGCGACAAGCTCGGTATCGTTGATCGCCGGGTAGGTCCAGGTCTCCAGCCGCCCGGCAAAGGGACGCGTGGCACCGCGTTCCTGCATCAGGCGGTGGAAGCGGGCGAGCCTGGTCGAGCGCCCTTTCAGCGCTTGCACGAACACCGGTTTACCGGTGCCGACCGCCTCGGTGACCATGTTGACCGAATCTCCGGTGACCACGATGACATCGGCAAGTGCGAGAAAGCCGAAATAGGGATTATCGCCGCTGCCGTCCCAGATAGTGTGTGGCACGCCAGCGACGGCGTGCGAGAAGGCCGCGAGCGCGTCGGCGGGAGTGCGGCGCGACGGCGTCACCAAGAGCGAACCGCCGCTCCCGCGCGCAAGCTCGGCGAGCTTCGCGCCAAGCTCGGCGGCATCCCTCGGCTTGAAACTGAAGGCGCGGCTTGCACCGCCCAGCAGCACCGCGACGCGAGGCTTGGGCAGGCTGGCGATAACGGCTTCGAACCGCTTCGCCGCTTCGGTCAGGCGCGCGGCGGTGACGCGATGCACGGAGCCCGCCGTGGCGATCACGTTCGGCGCTTGCAGATCGTCATGCGCCGGCGCGGCGATCAGATCGAATCGGCGAGCGGGCAGTTTCGGGTTGAGAATGTGCAGCGCGAAGGCGCCCGAACTTCGCTTCACCGCTAGCGCGATCGGCGCACTGCGCCGTCCGGCGGAAATCACCAGGCGCGGCCAGGGTGCGCTGAGCGGCTCGCTCGAGGCGACCGACCGCAGCAACCGTTCCCGCGGCAGATAGATTTGCAACTGTGGTGGGATCAGCCGCATCGCTCCCGTCACGTGCACCCGCTTGAGCGCGAAGGGAAGGCCGACCGCCTCGGCCACGGCAAGCGCTTGGCTTTCGTTGCCGGCCGAGCCATCAGTGATGATCCAGGTCTGGACGGCATTCCCCATAGTATTGCGCGCCCGACGCTTTCGCGTCCGGCTGGCCGGGGGCTTTACCGTGACGTGTTCGCCCATGATGGATCGCAACTGTCCGAACGAGGTTCGCGGCTTACCGCTTCGCGGCAGCTAACCACGCTCCAGGGAGCATGTCCCTCAATTGATGTCCATCGGGAGGATGCAGCGGCCGCGCAGCTCTTCACCGGCGCCCTCGTCCTGCTCCTCGTCCTCCGCGTCGGAGCGCAGGCATTTTGCAATCATTTCGAGCAAGGAAGCATGCAGCTCGCGCTCCGCGGCAAGCGTCGGCGGATTGGCGGCGAGGAAGGTCAGGATTTCCTCGTAATCAGGCATGGTCACCCCCGTTTTGGCGAAGGTGACCAGCCCGTGTGTCAAAACTTTGGCCCCGCGCGGAAGAGTGTCTCGGCGCCCTTCAATCCCGCGCGCCGAGCCGATAACGGCCGATCAGCCGCATCGGCGAGGGTCCGCCCGCGTCGCCGAACAGCGACAGGCCGTCGACGGTGACCCCCTCGGCGCAGATTTCCTCGAGCACGGGCCAGAGCGCCTGCGCCACCCGGTCGAGATGCGCGGCATCGAGGGGACCGGTCAGCGCGATCGCGAAGCGATATTCGCTGAGTACATCCGGATCGCCGAAGCTCTCCAGCAGCACGCGCTGATAATCGCTGAGCTGCCGGCTGGCATGCTCGTTGCGTTCGACCTCACTCGGCGCCGCCGCGAAATCCTCGAAGGTGGCAACGCATTGCGCGGCTAGCCAATCGAGTGCTGGCGTCGCCTCGACGGGACGCAGCACGAGGAAACGGCCGGCACGCGCCAAGGTCAGCGGCCCAGTCGCTATCGGCTTGCGCCGGGCGCTGAAATTGATCAACCGAGTTTTTAGCGCGTCGGGTCCGAAGCCCTCGCGCAGCGCAAATGGCGCGCGGAACAGCGCGTGCAGTCCGGTATAGCGGCCGGGCGCAACGGTGAGCTTGGCGAAGCTCGTTCCGGCAAGTCCGGCATCGGAGAAGGCCTGCAAGGTGACGCCGTCG
>DATICH010000241.1:0-2828 GCA_035456885.1 Methyloceanibacter sp. | reverse complement strand
AGTCGGCGTCGCCGATCGCATAGACCTCGCCGTCGATCGTGGAGATGGCGATGCCGAACAGCGACGGGTCGATCTTGCCGAGCTCGGGGATATAGTCGGCCGGCGTGCCGCCGATGATCTCCGACACGCGGGCATGAAGCTCCGCCAGATAGTCCTGCACGGGCGCGAGCGGCGCCTCCGGCATGAGCAGACTCCGCGCGCCACCCAGATCGCTCACCGCCACCCCCAAATCTCGAACCGCAAGACCGCGGTGGGCAACTTTAGGCAGAAACTATGCCATGTCCAGTTGCACGCGGACGCCCAGGTCAACGTCCCGGGCGGCGTGACATGAATGCCGAAATCTTGGGCAAGGATCGCCTAAACGGCGCGCAAGCCGCGGCTATTTCTTGCGGAAGCGGTCGAGCTGGACGACTTCCGCCGGCGGCCGCGACATGACGGTTTCGGCCGGCGCCTCGGCTTCCTCAAGCGGCGGCTCGATTACGCCACGCGGCTCTTCGGGCTCGCCGGCGAGGTCGGGCAACGCCGCCGCCATATGCTGGCGCGCCGAATCGTTGGCCGCGCCCGGCTTGCCGAATTGCAGGCCGAACTGGGCTGACGGGTCGTAGAAGGCTTTGACCGCGTTGAACGGCACCACCAGCCGCTCGGGCACGTTGGAAAAGGAGAGTTTCACCTCGAATCGGTCGTTCGACACCTGCAAATCCCAGAATTGATATTGCAGGACGACGGTCATCTCCTCCGGGTACTGCTCCTTGAGGCGCTTCGATACCGAGACGCCCTCGGCGCCGGTATCGAAGGCGATATAGAGGTGATGCTCGCCGGGCAGCCCTTCGCGCTGCACGCGCGCCAACACTTGGCGCACCACGCCGCGCAACGCGTCCTGCGTTAGAAGGTCGTATCTGATTTCGTCTTCTGCCATCGGTCCCGCTGCCTTGCCCCTTCGCGACGCAGGCAGTCTCGTCACCCCGATAAAGTGGAGGGCTTCTGTTGCCCGGTGCCCTCCGAAACCGCGCCTAGGCCCTGCGAAGAGACTAGGACTTGAGGTTCAGGCCGACTGCTTACGCAGCCATGGCCTCCGCATAGTTGTCGTTGGCAACTATATGGTTGGCCCGATAACGGCGGTACCATGCCGAGCGAAAACACGTCCTTTACACCCTCGTCGATCCTATTTCGCCCCCGCCGAAGTGGTCAGTGAAACTCTCGCTTGGGACTGATCACTTTGGTGGAGGCGCCGGGTACCGCCCCCGGGTCCGAATGGTTTATTACGACGGCCTTTTATCGCCATATCCGGCTCGCGCCGGCGACTCTCAATATAGGCCTCTACGGCGGCGAAAAAAAGATTGACGCTGCGGTAACCCCCAGGAGCGAATCGGGCAATGATGGCGGAGAAGGGGAGGCGGGCGCGCCGCGCTAGTCGCGCTCCAGCTTGATGATCCGGCCGGTCGCGGCCTCGACCTTCATTTCGATCTCGTGGCCATTTGCGTCGTAGCCTTCGACCTCCCAGACACCGTCGTCGAGCTCGACCTCGTCGATCTCGACGATGCCCTTGTCGAAGGCCATGGCGCGGACATCTTCGATATTGACCGGCGCGGCCACGGCCGGGGCGGCAAGCGTGAGGCTAAGAGCGAAAAAGGCTGGAATGACGCGCATTTGCGGACCTGCTGGCTGGCTATCGCGGAGGCTCTGGGCTTCAGTCTATAACAGGGCAACGCCGCTTTGGGCGCAGCGTTCCGGCCGATTTTAGGAGAGCAACTTAACTTGCGCCAATATCTCGATCTTCTCGCCAAGATCCGCGAGACCGGCGTCAGGAAGGGCGACCGCACCAATACCGGCACGCTCAGCACTTTCGGCCATCAGATGCGCTTCGACCTCAGCGAGGGCTTCCCGCTCGTCACCACCAAGAAGCTGCATGTGAAATCGATCATCCACGAGCTGCTGTGGTTCCTGCAAGGCTCGACCAATGTGCGGTATCTGAACGAGCACGGCGTGAGCATCTGGGACGAGTGGGCGGACGCGGACGGCGAGCTTGGCCCCATCTACGGCCGCCAATGGCGCTCCTGGCCCGCGCCCGACGGCCGCCACATCGACCAGATCGCGAATGTGGTCGACGGGCTGAAGCGCGATCCCGATTCGCGCCGCCACATCGTCAGCGCCTGGAATGTCGGCGAGCTCGACCGCATGGCGCTGTCGCCCTGCCACTGCCTGTTCCAGTTCTATGTCGCCGACGGGCGGCTCTCCTGCCAGCTCTATCAGCGTTCCGCCGACGTATTCCTCGGCGTGCCGTTCAACATCGCCTCCTATGCGCTGCTCACCCAGATGATGGCGCAAGTCACCGGCTACCGACCCGACGAGTTCATCCACACCTTCGGCGACGCGCATCTCTATCTCAACCACCTGGACCAGGCCGACGAGCAGCTCAAGCGCGCACCCCGGGCGCTGCCCTTCATGGCGATCAATCCGGACATCCAGTCGCTGTTCGACTTCGCTTATGAGGATTTTCAGCTGATCGGCTATGACCCCCATCCCGCCATCAACGCCCAGGTTGCCGTGTGAGCGCTGCACGGGAAGGGAAGGGGACGCCGGTCATCGCGCTGGTGGTCGCCATGGGCGAGAACCGCGCCATCGGCCGGGGCGGGGACCTGCCCTGGCACATCCGCAGCGACATGCGCTATTTCCGCGAGATCACCATGGGCAAGCCGATCATCATGGGGCGGCTCACTTTCGCCTCGCTTCCCCGCGTACTCGACGGCCGCCTCAACATCGTGCTCACGCGAGACGCGGCATTCCAGGCGCCAGGCGCGGTGATCGCCCACGATCACGAGGAAGCGCTC
>DATICH010000240.1:0-4364 GCA_035456885.1 Methyloceanibacter sp. | reverse complement strand
GGAAATAAAGAAGGCGCGGGGACATGCCCCGCGCCTCTTGAAGATGCTATCTCTTCTTTTTCGCCGTCTTGCGACGGGCGCTTCCCGTCTTCTTCGCCGACGACTTCTTCGCGGCGGCGGTCTTGCGCTTAGCTGGTTTCTTCCTCTTCGCTGCTGCCATTTTAGTCCCTCCTTCGGGCTGGCTGGCTGTCAATAAGTCACTCTAGCTACATCCGCTCGTCGCTCCACACGTATCGCATTTAAGACACGTGCCGTTGCGAACGAGGGTAAAGTTCCCGCATTCAGCACACGCTTCCCCTTCATAACCCTTAACGCGCGCTTCGGCCACAAGTTCTGTTGCGCCACGTTCAGCGAGCGCTTCGACGGCGCGGGCGACGTGCTCGGCCGTCTCGGGTGAAGGGACGTGAGTTGACGCGGGGGCAAAGCTTGTGGTGCGCGGCTGCGCGTCGCTGCTGGCGTCTGCCTGCAACGCACGCGCATGAGCACCAGTGCTCTGCGCTTTGCTCGGCGCAGAAAGCTTCCGCTCGCGCAGGCGACCACGTGTGAAGCCTGGCGAGACGAGAGCTTCGGTGGAACGCTTGCCTTCGCCAGCGTCACCTGAGCCGAGTGTAGTGCTGCCGATCTCACTTGGATCAACATGAGCAAGCTCGTAGCGCCCAAGATAAGAAACTGCAAGCTCTCTGAAAAGGTAATCAAGGATCGAGGTAGCGTTCTTGATGGCCTCGTTGCCACGCACCGGGCCTGCCGGCTCGAAGCGCGTGAAGGTGAAAGCATCGACGAACTCTTCCAGCGGAACGCCATATTGCAAACCAACGGACACCGCGATCGCAAAGTTGTTCATGAGCGAGCGGAAGGCCGCGCCCTCCTTGTGCATGTCGATAAAGATCTCGCCCAAACGACCGTCTGCATACTCTCCAGTCCTTAAATAGACCTTATGACCGCCGACGACTGCTTTCTGCGTATACCCCTTGCGCCGATCAGGCAAGCGTTCGCGTTCGGCACGCACGCGGGCGCGCTCGATGATGCGCTCCACCACACGCTCGGCGATGACCGATGCGCGCTGCGCCAGCGGCTGATCCGAAGCGACCGCGGCGAGCACCTCGTCCTGCTCGTCCTCCTCGTCAGCGAGTAGCTGCGCGTTGAGCGGCTGCGAGAGCTTCGAGCCGTCGCGATAGAGCGCGTTGGCCTTGAGCGCCAGCCGCCAGGAGAGCAGATAGGCCTCCTTGCAGTCCTCGACGTTGGCGTCGTTCGGCATGTTTATGGTCTTGGAGATTGCGCCGGAAATGAACGGCTGCGCCGCCGCCATCATGCGGATATGGCTTTCCACCGACAGGAAGCGCTTGCCCTTGCGGCCGCAAGGCGAGGCGCAGTCGAACACCGGCAGATGGTCCGGATTGAGCCCCGGCGCGCCTTCGAGGGTCATCGCCCCGCAGGCATACTCGTTGGCCGCTTCGATCTCGCGCTTGCCGAAGCCGATCTCCGCCAGAAGGTCGAAATCCGGCTGGTCGATCCGCTCGGCCGATAGCCCGAGCGTGCCGGTGAGGAAGTCCTCGCCGAGCGTCCATTTGTTGAACACGAATTTGATGTCGAAGGCCGAAGCCACGGCCTTCTCCACCGCGGCGATCTTCTCCGGCGTGAAGCCCTTGGCGGCCAAGGTCTCGGGATTGACCCCAGGCGCGCCGGCCAGGGTGCCGCGGCCGACCGCATATTCGACGATGCGCTTGATCGCCTCCTCGGGATAGCCGAGGCCCTTCAGCGCGTCCGGCACCATGCGGTTGATGATCTTGAAATAGCCGCCGCCGGCCAGCTTCTTGAACTTGACCAGCGCGAAGTCGGGCTCGATGCCGGTGGTGTCGCAATCCATCACCAGGCCGATCGTGCCGGTGGGGGCGATCACCGTGGCTTGCGCATTGCGGTAGCCGTAAGCCTTGCCGAGCTCGAGCGCCTTCTCCCAGGCGTGCATGGCATGCGCCAAGAGCCGCGGATCGGGACAGGACGCATGATCGAGCGGCACGGGCGCCGTGGCGAGACCCTCATAGCCTTCCTTCTCGCCACAGGCCGCGCGCGCGTGATTGCGCATGACCCTGAGCATGGCCTCGCGATTGGCTTCATAGCCGGGGAAGGGGCGAAGTTCGCGCGCCATCTCCGCGCTCGTGGCATAGGCCACGCCGGTCATGATGGCGGAGAGCGCTCCGCACAGCGCCCGGCCTGCCGCCGAGTCATACGGAATGCCGGATGCCATGAGCAGGCCACCGATATTGGCGTAGCCCAGCCCGAGCGTGCGGTACTCGTAAGAGAGCTGGGCGATCCGCCGCGAGGGGAACTGCGCCATGGTCACGGCGATCTCGAGCACCACGGTCCAGAGCTTGATGGCGTGCTCATAGGCCTCGATATCGATGCTGCCGTCCGCTTTGCGGAACGCCATCAGATTGAGCGAGGCGAGATTGCAGGCCGTGTCGTCGAGGAACATGTATTCCGAGCACGGGTTCGACGCCTTGATCTCGCCGGCCGCGGGGCAGGTGTGCCAGTCGTTGATCGTGGTGTGGAACTGGATGCCGGGATCGGCCGAGGCCCAAGCGGCATAGCCGATCTGCTCGAATAGGGCCCGCGCCTTGACCGTCTTGGCGACCTTGCCGGACTTGCGATAGGTGAGGTTCCAGTCTTGGTCGGCCGCGACCGCGCGCAGGAAATCGTCGCTGACCCGCACCGAATTGTTGGAATTCTGTCCGGAAACCGTGCGGTAGGCCTCCGAATCCCAGTCCGTGTCGTAGGTCTCGAACTGGATCGAGCTATAGCCCTGGCGGGCAAACTGGATCACCCGGCGGATATAATTGTCGGGCACCTTGGCCTTGCGCGCGACCCTGACCTCGCGCTTCAGCGCCGGATTGCGCTTGGGATCGAAGCAGTCGTCGCCGTCGCCCTCGCAATTGACGCAAGCCTTGAGGATGGCGTTCAGCCGCTCGGAGAGGGCCTTGGAGCCGGTGACCAGCGCCGCCACCTTCTGCTCCTCGATCACCTTCCAGTTGATGTAGTCCTCGACATCCGGGTGATCGATATCGACCACCACCATCTTGGCGGCGCGGCGGGTGGTGCCGCCCGATTTGATGGCGCCGGCCGCCCGGTCGCCGATCTTGAGGAAGCTCATCAGGCCGGAGGACTTGCCGCCGCCGGAAAGCGGCTCGTTCTCGCCCCGGAGGCTCGAGAAATTGGTGCCGGTGCCCGAGCCATATTTAAAGAGCCGGGCCTCCCGCACCCAGAGATCCATGATTCCGCCCTCGTTGACGAGGTCGTCGGAGATCGACTGGATGAAGCAGGCATGCGGCTGAGGGTGCTCATAGGCCGAGGTCGAGGCCTTCACCTCGCCGGTCCCGTGGTCGACATAATAATGACCCTGGCTCGGGCCATCGATGCCATAGGCCCAATGGAGCCCGGTATTGAACCATTGCGGGCTGTTCGGCGCCCCCATCTGCATGGCGAGCATGTAGCGGAGCTCGTCATAGAAGGCGCGGGCATCCTCCTCGCTGGTGAAATAGCCGCCCTTCCACCCCCAATAGGTCCAGGTTCCGGCCAGCCGGTCGAACACCTGCCGCGCGTCGGTCTCGCTGCCGAGCCGCTCGGCCTCGGGCAGCGCTGAGAGCGCCTCTTCGTCGGGCACCGACCGCCACAACCAAGAAGGGACCGAATTCTCCTCGACCCGCTTCAGCTTGGCGGGCACGCCGGCCTTGCGGAAATATTTCTGCGCCAGGATGTCGGCCGCGACCTGGCTCCAATGCTTGGGGATTTGGAATTGCTCGAGCGCAAATACCACCGAGCCGTCCGGGTTGCGGATCTCGCTCGCACTTTCCCGGAAGGGGATTGCGTCGTAGGGCGACTTGCCCGCCTCGGTGAATTTCCGTTCGATTCTCATTTTTCTCTTGTCCCCCTAAGAGCTTGTCCCCGCAGATTGCGCCCGCGCAACAGCCGAACCTGAAGCGATTCGTGTGAACCATCAACATCTATGCATCAAAAGCCTAACTTACTACTAAACCCTGTGGGGCACCACCAGAACTAGCAGTGGGCAACTCGGGGGATGACATGTGGAAAGCCCGTTGAAAAAGCGCAAGGCGGACGCCGCGCCCCAGGCTTGCGGAGCCTTTTGACGGTCTGTTTACGCGCCCCTCTCTAGGGTCGTTCTTGAGGCCGGCAGGAGGGGGTCGGGTCGCATGCTTCACCATCGTGCTTTCGGGCGCCATCTCGACACGCTCACCGTCGCCGTCATCGACAATCGCCGGCCGATCCTGTCTCTGATGCGCGCCATGCTGGCCGCCATCGGCACCGGGCGGATCGAGACCTATGACAGCCCCGCCGAGGCGATCGAAGCGATG
>DATICH010000239.1:0-9706 GCA_035456885.1 Methyloceanibacter sp. | reverse complement strand
CACGCCCGCGGCGGCAAGATACCCTTGCCCGGAAAGATCGTCCTGCCGGTTCGGATTGATCACGCCGAAGGCGGGCGGCAAGGCCTCGTCGGCCTGGTGATGGTCGATGACGATGACATCGGCGCCGGCTGCATTGGCGGCGGCGATGGCGGCGGCAGAGGTCGTGCCGCAATCGACCGTCAGGATCAAGCGCGCCCCCTCCTGCACGAGCCCGGCGAGTGCCTCCGGCGACGGTCCGTAGCCTTCGCTCAGCCGATCGGGGATATAGGTCGCGGGCGTCTGCCCATGCGCCCGCAGGAAGCGCCCGATCAGCGCCACTGAGGCTGCGCCGTCGACATCGTAGTCGCCGAATAGGGCGACCGGCTCGCTGGCCTTGATGGCGCGGGCAAAGCGCTCGGCGCTCCGCTCCATGTCCTGGAGGCGAGAGGGATCGGGCAACAGGCTGCGGAGCGACGGATCGAGAAAGCGAGCCACCGTGTGAGATTCGGCGCCGCGGGCGGCAAGCACGCGTCCGAGCAGTTCAGGCAAACCATGCGCCTGGGCGATGGCAGTGGCGGCCGGCGCGCGTGAGCGGTCGAGCCGCTCGACCCAGCGCAGCCCGCGCACGGAACGCTCCACGCCAAGCAGGGCCGGCGCGATCTCCTCACCTTGTCTCAGTTTAAGGGCCGCGGTCACGCTACGCTCGCTGTCTTCGATTCGCGCGAGTGTAAGGTGATTCGGCGGGCGCCTCCCCTCTCTCAGTCGAACTTGCTGATATCCGGGTGTTCGGTCTTGATCCAGCGCATGGTGTGGGTCGAGGCGCGCATCACCAGAGTATGAGTGAACACGCCCTCGGGGGAGAAGCGCACGCCTTCCAGCAGGGAGCCGTCGGTGATGCCGGTGGCGGCGAAAGAGACGTCGCCTGCCACCATGTCGCGCATGTGATATTTGCGGCCGACATCGTGAATGCCGGCGGCGCGGGCGCGAGCGCGCTGCTGCTCGTTGGTGGCGATCAGCCGCCCTTGCATTTGGCCGCCGATGCAGGACAGCGCCGCGGCCGCGAGCACGCCTTCCGGCGCGCCGCCGATGCCCATATAGATGTCGATGCCGGTCTCCAACGGCTCGGTCACGTGGATCACGCCGGCAATATCTCCGTCGCTGATGAGGCGGAGCGCCGCGCCGGCGTTGCGCAGCTCCTCGATCAACTTGGCGTGGCGTGGGCGATCGAGAACGCAGACGGTAATCTCGCTCACCGGCCGGTTCTTGGCTTCGGCGAGCGCCTTGAGATTGTCGGCAGGAGTCGCGTCGAGATCGACGAGGCCTTCCGGGAAGCCCGGGCCGATGGCGATCTTCTCCATGTAGATGGTGGGCACTTTTAGCAGGCTGCCGCACTCGGCGATCGCCAGCACGGAGAGCGCATTTGGCAGTGCCTTGGCGCAAAGCGTCGAGCCTTCGACCGGGTCGACAGCAAGATCAATCTTAGTCGCGTTCGCCCCGCCGGCGCCGACCTTCTCGCCGATATAGAGAAGCGGGGTCTCGTTCTCCTCCCCTTCGCCAACCACGACCACGCCTTCGATCGGAAGCCGGGCCAGTTCACGATACATGGCAGTGGCGGCGGCCTCGTCGGCGGCGGCTTCGTTGCCGCGGCCGCGCCAGATCGCGGCAGCCACCGCGGTCGCCTCGGTGACGCGCACGATGTCGAGCGCCAAGGCGCGGTCGAGCTCGGACTTAACCTGAGCCTTGGACACGATGCGTTCCTCCCTGCCCTTAGGCGGTCATTGTCCGCCGCCAACAGGGCTTACACATTCAGTATCACAATTTTTCGATACGGATCATCTGTGGCTTTTGATCCACATGGCCATCGCGTTCGATGGCCGCGAGTGCATTGCGGACCGCGGCTTCGGTGGTCTGGTGTGTGATCATGACAACGAAGGCAGCAGCGCCTTCATTGCGCCGGTTGACACCGGGGAGCTCTGCGCCTTGCCTGCGCTGCACGATGCTTTCGATGGAGATGCCCTGATCCGCCATGCGCCCGGCAATCGCGGCGAAGGTGCCGGTCCGGTCATAGACCGATAGCCTGATATAGTAGCCGCCCTCATGCGCGCGCATTTGCGCCTTCTTGTAAGGCTTGAGGCTCTTTGCCTTGGTGCCGAACGGCGGAAGAATGTGCCCGCGGGCGATGTCGATGAGGTCGCTCGTCACCGCGGAGGCCGTGGCAGCGCCGCCGGCGCCGCGCCCGACGAGCACCACCTGCCCCACGAAATCGCCGTCGACGGCAACGCAGTTTAGGACGCCGTCCACTTCGGCGATGGCCGTGTGCTTCGGCACCATGGTTGGATGCACGCGCTGCTCGATGCCGCTATCGGTGCGGAGCGCCACGCCAAGCAGCTTGATGCGATAGCCCAGATCGCCGGCCGCCTCGATATCGGCGGGGGTGATGTGCTCGATGCCTTCGACATAGACGGATTCGAAATCGGTGCGTGTACCAAAGGCGAGACTCGTCAGAAGCGTCAGCTTATGCGCGGTGTCGAAGCCGCCGATGTCGAAGGTCGGATCGGCCTCGGCATAGCCCTGTGCCTGCGCCTGCTTTAACACGTCGGCGAAGCTCGTTCCTTCCTTCTCCATCTGCGTGAGGATGTAATTGCAGGTGCCGTTGAGGATGCCGTAGACCCGGGAAATGTCGTTGCCCTGCAGGCTTTCGCGCACCGCCTTGACAACGGGAATGCCTCCGGCAACAGCCGCCTCGAAGTTCAGCGCCACGCCGTTCTTCTCCGCAAGCGATGCGAGCGCCGTGCCGTGATGAGCGAGCATTGCCTTATTGGCGGTGACGACGTGTTTGCCCGCGCGGAGCGCAGCCTCCACGGAGTCTTTTGCCACTCCGCCCTCGCCGCCCATCAGTTCGACGAAGACGTCGATGGCCGGATCGGTGGCCAACGCTACGGGATCTTGCACGCGCCGGAACTTTGAGATGTCGACGTTCTTATTGCGGCGATCCTCGAGCGTCGACACGGCGACGACCTCAATCGGCCGGCCGGCGCGGGCCGAGATGGAGTCACCGTGCGCCGCCAAGAGCTGCAGCAGACCGCCGCCAACAGTGCCGACCCCGGCCAATCCGACTTTGAGTGGCTCCGCCATGGAGGAGATCAGAACGACCGATTCGCCTTCGACGCAATGGGAATGACGTTATGCATCGTCTTGGCGGAATCTGAGAGGAAGCGGCGAATGTTGCGCGCGGCCTGGCGGATGCGCTGTTGGTTTTCGACCAGAGCGATGCGCACATAGCCTTCGCCATATTCGCCGAAGCCGACCCCGGGCGAGACCGCGACCCCCGCCTTCTCCAGGAGCAGCTTGGAGAATTCGAGGCTGCCGAGATGGGCGAACATCTCCGGGATGGGCGCCCAGGCGAACATGGTGGCCGGCGGCGAAGGGATCGGCCAACCGGCGCGCGTCAGCGCGTCGACCAGGCAATCGCGGCGGCGTCTGTAGATGCCGCGGATCTCATCGATGCACTCCTGCGGCCCATTCAAGGCAGCGGCGGCCGCCACTTGGATCGGCGTATAGGCGCCGTAATCGAGATAGGACTTCACCCGGGAAAGGGCGTGGATCAGCCGCTCATTGCCCACGGCGAAGCCGACGCGCCAGCCCGGCATGGCATAGGTCTTGGACAGCGTGCTGAACTCGACGGCGATATCGACCGCGCCCGGGACTTGGAGGATCGAGGGCGGCGGCGCGCCATCGAAATAGATCTCGGCATAGGCCAGGTCCGACAGCACGATCAGGTCGTGCTTCTTGGCGAAGGCGACCACCTCTTTATAGAAATCAAGATCGGCGACGACCGCGGTTGGATTGGCTGGGTAGTTGAGCACGAGCGCCGACGGCTTCGGCACCGAATGGCGCACGGCTTTGTCGAGCGAGGTCATGAACTGGGAATCGGTGCGCGCGGGCAAATGCCGAATCACGCCGCCCGACATGATGAAGCCGAACTCGTGAATCGGATAGGTCGGGTTCGGTACCAGGATGACGTCGCCGGGCGCGGTGATCGCCTGGGCGACATTGGCGAAGCCCTCCTTGGAGCCAAGCGTGACGATCACTTGGGTATCGGGGTGGAGCTTTATCCCGAAGCGGCGCGCATAATAGGCAGCCTGCGCCTTCCGCAGACCATGGATGCCACGCGAAGAGGAATAGCGGTTGGTACGCGGATCGCGCACGGTCTCGACCAGCTTGGCGACGATGTGCGCTGGCGTGGGCATGTCGGGATTGCCCATGCCGAAGTCGATGATGTCCTCGCCGCGCGCGCGGGCTTCCGCCTTGAGCCGGTTCACCTGCTCGAAGACATAAGGCGGTAGCCGCTTGATTCTATGGAAATCGCTATTCACGGATGCGAGGGGTCCCCACCCCGGCCTCCCCCTTGGGAGACTTCACTTGAACCATAGAACGGCCCCTAGGAGCAAGACGTTGCCCCATAAGCCTTTATTCTTGGTATTTGGCCGATTTGAGCCCGTTGGGGGCGCCGGGGCTAATTCTCGCTTGCCGGGGTCTCCTGCTTGGCAGTGGCGCCTTGGAGGTCGCTGATCACGGCCTCACGCTCGGTCTTGGTCAGGGTCTTGTCGTATTGGCGCTGGAGGGTGGCCGAGGAGGCGGTCTCCTTCGAGCTCAAAGCGTCGGCGCAGGCGCCGAGCGCGAGCGGGAGAAGAAGGGCGAGAAGGCGTAGGCAGAGTCCGGACAGCGGCATGAGATCAGAAGCGGTTTCGAGCTGCTTCCCCGTGACGATTGGAAATCGTGCCCCACTTGGTATATTGCATAGCACAATGACCCTTGGTGCGGAAGCCGCGAGCACAGGACGTTCCCCTCTCAAGGCGGCGGCAGCAAGGTGAAATGGGGGTAAGAACAAGGACATAAGATGCAGGAGAAGAATGAAACCCCCGGCGATACCGGGGCGGAAAATGCGCCCACCCACCAGATCGAAGCTTTAGCCAAAAATATGGTGCGCCTCTTCGACCAGGGGGCCAAAGCGTTCACCACGCTTGCCGAGCGGTCGACGGCCAATGGCCAGGGGCCCTACAGTATGGCGTCGGAGGTGGGGGAAGCGGCGAAATCGCTCGGCGAGATCGCCCGTCATTGGGTCGCCGAACCCGGCAAGTTCGCTGCGGCGCAAGGCGAGCTCATGCGGAGCTACGCCGACCTCTGGGGCCGATCGGTCCGCCGGTTCCTCGGCGAGAAGGTCGAACCCGTGGTCGAGCCGGAGCCGGGCGACAACCGGTTCAAGGACCCGGACTGGTCGGAGGGACAATATTTCGACTTCTGGAAACAGGCCTATCTGATCACTTCGCGCTGGGCCGAAGACCTCACCCGCAAAACCGAAGGCGTCGACGAGAAGACGCGACAGAAGGCCCTGTTCTATCTCAACCAGATGCTGGCGGCGTTCTCGCCGTCAAATTTCGCGCTGACCAATCCGGAGGTGATCCGCACGACCCTGGCGACCAATGCCGAGAATCTGGTGCAAGGCATGGCGCATTTCGTGCAGGACCTGGAGCAATCGAAGGATCTCTTACGCATCAGCCAGACCGATCTCTCGGCCTTCGAGATCGGCCGCAATCTCGCGGTGACGCCGGGCAAGGTGATCTTTCAGAACGATGTGATGCAGCTCATCCAGTACGCGCCGGCGACGGAGGAGGTCTATGAGCGGCCGCTGTTGATCGTGCCGCCTTGGATCAACAAGTATTACATCCTCGATCTCACGCCCGAGAAGTCGTTCGTCAAATGGGCGGTGGAGCAGGGCTTCACGGTGTTCCTGGTGTCCTGGGTGAACCCGGGTGCGAAGCTCGCCGAGAAGACCTTCGAGGACTATATGCACGAAGGCATTCTCGCCGCGATCGACGCGGTCATTCGCCAAACAGGTGTGCCAAAGATCAACGCGCTCGGCTATTGCGTCGGCGGCACCTTACTGGCATCCACGCTTGCCTACATGGCGGCCAAGGGCGACGACCGCATCGAATCGACGACCTTCCTCGCCGCGCAGGTCGATTTCAGCGAGGCCGGCGATCTGCTGGTGTTCATCGACGACACGCAGCTCAAGGCGCTGGAAGAGATGATGGCCGAGCAAGGCTATCTCGACGGCTCACGCATGGCGGCGGTCTTCAACATGCTGCGCCCGCGCGATCTGATCTGGCCTTACGTCGTCAATAATTACCTGCTCGGCAAGAAGCCCTTCCCGTTCGATCTGCTGTTTTGGAATGCCGACTCGACCAGGCTGCCGGCGGCGAACCATGCGTTCTATCTGCGCGAGTTCTATCATCTGAACCGGCTGGCCAAGGGCGAGATGCGGCTCGGCGGGGTGAGGCTCGATCTCGGCAAGGTGAAGATGCCGATCTACGAGCTGTTCACCAAGGAAGACCACATCGCACCTGCCGCATCCGTCTTTCGGGGAAGCAAACTGTTCGGGGGTCCGGTGCGACATGTGATGGCCGGGTCCGGACATATCGCCGGCGTGGTCAACCCGCCGGAAAAGAAGAAATATCAGTTCTGGTCCGACGGAAAGCCAAGCTCGCTCGAAGAATGGCAAACGACGGGGCGCGAGACGAAAGGCTCGTGGTGGCCCGACTGGACAACCTGGCTTGCGCAATATTCCGGACCCAAGGTCCCCGCCCGCAATCCCTCGAACGGCCCGCTCTGGGCGCTCGAAGACGCGCCGGGTTCCTATGTAAAGAGCCGCGACTAGGGAAATAGCGGCAACTGTTCGAGCGCGGTCGTTTCCGCAAAGCCGTACATGACGTTGAAGTTCTGCAATGCCTGGCCGGCGGATCCCTTCACCAGATTATCGATCGCCGAGACGACGATGGCGCGGCCCTCGATGCGGTCGGCGAACACGCCGATATGGCAGAAATTCGAGCCGCGCACATGCTGCGTGGCCGGGATGAGGCCGTCCTCAACGATGCGCACGAACGGACTGCTTGCATAGGCGCCAGTCAACGCCTTGCGCAGGTCGTTCGCGCTTGTCTTGCCGGCGAGCCGCACATAGCAGGTGCAGAGTTCACCGCGCGACATGGGCGCAAGGTGCGGCGTGAAATTGACGGTTACGACCATACTGGAAGCCGCGCTCAATTCCTGCTCGATCTCCGGCACGTGACGATGATTGCCGATGCCATAGGGCGAAAGCCCCTCGCCTGCTTCCGGGAACAGCATGTTCTGCTTCAGGCTGCGGCCCGCGCCGGAGACCCCCGACTTCGCGTCGATAATGATGTCCGAAGCCTCAATTAGCTTCGCCTTGACGAGCGGCAGCAGCGCGAGCAGCACGGCAGTGGGGTAACAGCCGGGACAGGCGACGATGCGCGCTGACTTGATCTGGTCGCGGTAATGCTCAGTGAGGCCGTAGACCGCTTCCGCGATCAACGCGGGCGCACCGTGCTCCCCTCCGTACCATTCGGCATAAAGCTTGGGATCGCGCAGCCGGAAGTCGGCGGACATGTCGATGACCTTAATCCGCTTCGGCAATTTGCCGATCTCGGCGTGCGCGGTGCCATGCGGCAGCCCGCAAAAGACGACATCGACCTTGTCCCAATCGACCTCATCGGAGGCGACGAGCATGGGCAGCTCGAGGCCGGCGAGATGCGGGAAGACCTGCGCCAGTGTTTGCCCGGCGTGGCCCTTGGCGATTAGCGCGGTGAGCTCAATGCCGGGATGCAGCGCGGCGAGCCTGATCAGGTCGGCACCGGTATAGCCAGAGGCGCCAAGCACTGCGGCTCTGATGGTTTTGTCTTTGGCCATGGACGGCTCCCGCAATCCGGCGCACTCGGCGCGGGATTATAGGAAATCGGAGATTCGGGAAAGGCCGGGCTGACGCCCGGCCGCTACGACTAGCGCTTGGAGAACTGGAAGCTTCGTCGCGCTTTGGCCTTGCCGTATTTCTTACGCTCCACCGTGCGGGCGTCGCGGGTAAGGAACCCGGCCTTCTTCAGCACACTGCGAAGCTCTGGCTCGTAGCGGGTAAGCGCGATGGAGATGCCGTGCCTCACCGCGCCGGCCTGGCCAGAGAGGCCGCCGCCGGCCACGGTGCAGACGACGTCGAACTGGCCTTTGCGCTTTGCCGTGACCAGTGGCTGCTGCAGGATCATCTGTAGCACGGGCCGCGCGAAATAGGCGCTGAAGTCCTTGCCGTTGATGGTGATCTTGCCGGGCCCTTGCTTCACCCAGACGCGGGCGACGGCGTCCTTGCGCTTGCCTGTGGCATAGGCCCGGCCCTGCGCGTCGACTTTCTTTTCGTAGACGCGCGCTGGCGGCGTCTCGGTGTCGCCCTTCAAGGGAGCAAGATCTTCAAGCGTCATGGTCTCGCTCATGGCTTAGGCCGTCCTTGCATTCTTCGAATTCAGCGCGGCAGCGTCGAGCTTCACCGGATTTTGCGCGGCGTGCGGATGCTCGGATCCAGCGTAGATGCGCAAATTCCTAAGCTGCTGCCGGCCGAGCGGTCCGCGCGGCAGCATGCGCTCGACGGCCTTTTGCAGCACCCGCTCCGGGTGCTTGCCTTCAAGAATTTTCGCTGCGGTCCGATCCTTGATGCCGCCGGGATAGCCGGTGTGCCAGTGATAGACCTTGTCGGCGCGCTTATTGCCGGTGAGCACGACATTGCCCGCATTGACGACGACGATATTGTCGCCGCAATCCATGTGCGGCGTATAGCTCGGCTTGTGCTTGCCACGGAGCCTGGTGGCGATCAGCGCGGCAAGTCGCCCGACCACGAGGCCGTCGGCGTCGATCAGAATCCAGGACTTCTCGATGTCCTTCGGCGTGGCGGAAAAAGTCTTCATGGCGCGCGTCTCGGGTCGAAAGATCGGCGCTTCTAGCGGCTGCCCCCTGTTGCGTCAAGCAGAAAGAGAAAATGTCGTAGTTTCCGTCGCTTAGCAATGTGGTATTATGCAACCACATCCCGGCCGAGTCGCAGGGCTCGGTTTTTCCTGCCGCTCGCCCCGCGCGTGACTCTGCTATAAGGCGCCCGAGTCGAAGATGAAGCGTAGGCGAAATGGCTAAGATCGCAGCTCAGCATATCAGCGATAGCGAGGTCCTGCTCCGCGAGGAGCGCGGTCCGGTGATGCTGCTGACGCTAAACCGTCCGGAGGCGCGCAATTCCCTCTCGGAGGAGATGATCGCAGCGCTGACGCAAGCAATCCGCGAGATTGGCGGCCTTGACGCCGTTTGCGCTGTCGTCATAACCGGCGCGGGTTCCGCCTTCTCCTCCGGTCATGACCTCAAGGAGCTGACCGCGCATCGCAACGACCCCGATCGCGGCCGTGCCTTCTTTGCCAAGACCATGGCGGCATGCTCCGAGATGATGCTCGCGATTGTGGGCTGCCCCAAACCCGTGGTCGCGGCGGTAAACGGCATCGCTACCGCCGCCGGCTGCCAGCTTGTCGCGAGCTGCGATCTTGCCGTGGCGGCGGACGATGCACGGTTCGCCACGCCGGGCGTGAATATCGGACTGTTCTGCTCCACGCCAATGGTGGCGCTCAGCCGCAACGTGTCGCGCAAGACTGCGATGGAGATGCTGCTGCTCGGCGAGATGGTCGGCGCCGAGGACGCCCGCGCGCTCGGTCTGGTCAATCGCGTGGTCGCGCCCGACCGCGTCGTCAACGAGGCTGTCGAGCTCGGCCGGCAGATCGCCATGAAGCCGAAAAAGACCCTCAAGATCGGCAAGGAAGCCTTCTACCGTCAGCTGGAAATGCCGCTCGAGGACGCC
>DATICH010000238.1:0-3494 GCA_035456885.1 Methyloceanibacter sp. | reverse complement strand
CCGCTCAATCTGGTGATGCTCAAGGGCTGCGCCATCATCGGCGTGTTCTGGACTGCCTTCGTTGAACGCTATCCCGAGAAGCACCGCGCCAATATGGTCAAGCTGCTCGACTGGTGCGCCAAGGGGCTGATCACCCCTTATATCCACTCGACTTTCGCCCTGATTGAGACCGCCACGGCGCTCTCCTTGATCGAGGGCCGCAAAGTCACCGGCAAGGTGATTATCAACCCGCAGCGCTAGTCTTGGCCGGCAGCTCCTTGTCGAGCGCACGCGCCGCCGCAGCCCGATGGGTTGGCGTGATATGCGAAGCGACCATGCCGACCACGGCGGTGAGCAGCGCCATGTCGTCGGCGAAACCGAGGCCTGCGATCATGTCGGGGATCAGATCCGCGGGCATGATGAAATAGGCGATCGCCGCGAGCAGCATGCCACGCACGCGGATCGGCGTGGCCGGATCGAGCGCGCAATAATAGGCGGCGACCAGATCCTCGGCGAACGGCACCATGCCGATCACCCGCTTGAGCTTCGCCCAGAAATCACGGCGCACCTTGCGCTCGCGTTCGGCAAAGGCTGAGAGCGTCAACTCGCGGCCAAGAGCCGCATTCCGGAGCGCGCCGGCTTCGTTCCAAGCCACCATCGTCGTCACCTCACGAAAGGTCTAAGTCCAAAGACCGCAAGGCGAAAATAGGGTGCCTGGCCCTCTGCTGCAAGGATCGGCTCGCGGCCCCGCCCCTTGCACCGACCCAGGTCGCATGCCATCTGACCCGTCATGGCCAAGCACCGTCTCCTGTTTGTCTGTCTCGGCAATATCTGCCGCTCGCCGATGGCGGAAGGCGTGTTCCGCCGCGTCGCCGAAGAGGAAGGCTTCGCCCATCTCTTCGAAATCGATTCGGCGGGCCTTGGCGATTGGCATTTGGGCCAGGCGCCAGACACGCGCGCGCAAAGCGCGGCGCGGCGGCGCGGCGTTGATATCTCCGGCCAAGCCGCGCGGCAGGTCACCCACGCCGACTACGCCCGGTTCGATCTTCTGCTCGCCATGGACGGCTCGAACTTTGCCGAGCTGATCGAGCTGGCGCCCGAGGACGCGCGGCATAAGATCCGCCGTTTCCTCGATTTCGCGCCGCATGTGAGCGCCCAGGATGTGCCCGATCCCTTCTATGGCGGCCGCGCGGGCTTCGATCACGCGCTTGATTTGATCGAAGCGGCCGCCCGCGGCCTGCTCGCCGAGCTTGTCGGCGATCGCGCAATCCCGGCGCGAGGAGGAGCTCACACCTCGAGCGGATAAGCGGCCTCGACAACATAGGGGCCGCCGCCCACGGAATTGCGCGAGGAATAGAGCACGAAGCGGTTGACGGTGAACGACTCAGGTCCGATCCCCCCTTGCCGCTCGAGATAGGCGGCGACCGCATCGGCCCGCGCGCCTCTCAGCCGCGCCAAGGTCACATGCGGCTTGAAGTTGCGGCCCTCCGGCGGCAGTCCCGCCTCGCGCGCAGCGCGTTCATTGGCGCGCCGCAAGGTCTCGAGCCCTTCCGACGGCGCGATCCCGGCAAAGATGGCCCGCGGCTTGCCGCCGCCGAAGCTGCCGAGACCGTTCAGCCTGAGCTCGAACGGGGCGGCGACGATCTCCCCGAGCGCATGGGTGAAGTCGCGCGCCGTGGCGCCGTCGACATCGCCGATGAACCGCAAGGTCAGATGATAGTTCTCCCGATCGATCCAGCGCGCACCCGAGAGCCCGGCACGCAACAAGGTGAGTCGCTCGGCGACGTTGGGCGGGATCTCGATGGCGGAAAAGAGTCTGGGCATCGGTCGGTCTCGCTGAAGCGTATGGTCACGGGCACGGGTTAGGATAGTCAAGGTGGATTTGCTCGATGTCCTCAAGCACAGAGTGCGAAAGCTTGAGCGTCGCCGCGGCAATGTCGGTCTTGAGCTGCTCCATGGTGGTCGCCCCGATAATGACGCTTGTCATGAAGGGACGCGATACGGCAAACGCAATCGCCATCTGCGCCGGGTCGAGCCCGTGGCGCTTTGCCAACTCAATATAGGTCGAGATCGCGCGGGGACCATTCCCCTTCTCGTAGCGGCCAAGCCGGTCGAACAGCATCTTGCGTGAACCGGGCGGCAACGCGCCCCCTTCGTACTTCCCGCTGAGATAGCCCTGACCGAGCGGCGAATAGCCGAGCAGACTGACCTGCTCCCGGTAGAAGATTTCCGAGAGCCCGGTCTCGAAGGAGCGGTTGACCAGGTTGAAGGCGTTTTGAATCGACACCGGGCGCGGCAATCCATGCAGTTCGGCTTCCTTGAGGAAGCTCATCACACCCCAGGGCGTCTCGTTCGACAGACCGACGAAGCGCACCTTGCCGTCGGCCACGAGCCTTGCCAGCGTCCCGAGGATCTCGTGGCTCGACTGGCTGTCGCCCTCGAGATGGAGATAGTCGTGACCCTCGAAGATGCGCATCGGCCGGTCCGGCCAATGCAGCTGGTAGAGGTCGATATAGTCCGCCTTGAGACGCTTGAGACTTGCCTCCACCGCTTCCTTGATTTGAGCCGGACTCTGCCGCGTTCGCGTCGCGTCCTTGCGCAGCCACACCATCTTGCCGCGCCCGGCGACCTTGGTCGCGATCATCACTTTGTCGCGAGCCTTGCGGCTCGTGAGCCATGTACCGATGATGGATTCGGTGCGGCCCTGCGTCTCCGGCTTGGGTGGAATCGGGTAGATTTCGGCGGCATCGAAAATGTTGATGCCGCAATCGAGCGCGTAGTCCATCTGCGCGTGGCCCTCGGCCTCGCTGTTCTGCTCGCCGAAAGTCATGGTGCCGAGGCAAAGGCTGGAGACCTTCGCGCCGGTGCGGCCGAGCTCGCGATAGTCCATGCGCCGCCCCACGCCGTTGCTAGGGATGTCTGCCGGCTGCGCGCCTAGCCAAGTCCCGCGCCATCGAAGGTGATGGCGCGTCCCTGCTCGATCTCTTGATCCGCCTCCTCGGTGGCAAAGAAGGTCGTGGCCAGCAGCCACAGCACGAAGGCGGCAATCGTGATGAGTGCGATCGCCGTACCGATTTTGCCGAAGCTCAGAGGCATAGGATCAGCGAAGCTCCGTGGCCAAGGGTCCGCGACAGTAGCCAAGTCGCTCGCCACGATCAATCCGCTTGGGCCGCGCGTCAGTTCTGCTTGATGGTCTCTTGAAGGAGGAGACCCGCGCATAGACGCCGGGCAGCATTTCGTGCGCGCACCACTCGCCCAGCTGACGATGCCCACCTGGACAGGTTTGCCGTCCGCGGCAGCCGGCACGACCAGCGGCCCGCCGCTATCGCCATAGCAGGAGTCCGAAAACTGAGTGTTCGCCTAGCACCGATCGGCTTCCGCTTGTCCCACCGAGCCGGCCGCCGATGAGCTGAAAGGGTCAAGGGCCGGGGTCCGATCCTGCCCGGCCTGTCAAGTACCCGAGCCCTTTCGGCGTAGCGGGCGCAAGGTTTCCCCCACCTTGCCCCAGCATCTTT
>DATICH010000237.1:0-4860 GCA_035456885.1 Methyloceanibacter sp. | reverse complement strand
AAACAGCTCGAGGATCGCGGCATCCCGCACTTCCTGTTCATCAACAAGATCGACAAGGCGGAAGCCAGGGTGCGCGACATCGTGCCGATGCTCCAGCCCGCCTCGACCAAGCCGCTGGTGCTGCGCCAGATCCCGATCTGGGAGAACGAGATTGTCACCGGCTTCATCGACCTCGCGCTCGAGCGCGCTTTCATTTATCGCGAGCACGCGCCGAGCGAAGTGATCGCCATTCCCGATACGCTCGCCGAGCGCGAGAAGGAGGCCCGTTTCTCGATGTTGGAGAAGCTCGCCGATTATGACGACGAGCTGATGGAGCAATTGCTGGAAGACGTGCCGCCGCCGCGGGACAAAGTGTTCGACGATCTGTCCAAGGAGTTCAACGACGGGCTGATTTGCCCGGTACTGCTCGGCTCGGCGGAGAACGGCAACGGCATCCTGCGCCTGCTCAAGGCGCTGAGGCACGAAACCCCTTTTGTGCAAGCTACAGCTAAGCGCCTCGGCGCCGACAAGGCGCCGTCGGCGGCCTTTGTGGCGAAGACCTTCCACACCGCGCATGGCGGCAAGCTATCCCTCGTGCGCGTGCTGACCGGCAGCTTGGCCGACGGCGCGACGCTCTATGGCGGGGCGGACGAGGAACGCGTCTCCGGCATTTTTACGCTGATGGGTCAGGAGCCGACCAAGCGAGGCGAGGCGAAGGCAGGGGACACGGTCGCCTTTGGACGGCTGGATAAGGTCAAGACCGGCGACACGCTGTCGGAGGAGAAGGGCGGCAAGCTCAAGATCGAGACGGCAGAGATCACGCAACCGGTGTTCGGGCTGGCGATCGCCGCCAAGGAGAAGAAGGACGAGGTGAAGCTGACCGCCGCCATCGCCAAGATCATCGAGGAGGATCCCTCGATCTCGCTTTCGCACAGTCAGGATATGGGCGAGATGGTGCTGTGGGGGCAGGGCGAGATGCACTTACGCGTGGCGCTGGAGAAACTGGTGCGCAAATACGGCATCGATGCATCGACTCGCCCGCGGCAAATTCCCTACAAGGAGACCATTCGTAAATCCACCGAGGTTCGCGGGCGGCACAAGAAGCAATCCGGCGGCCACGGGCAATTCGGCGATGTGGTGGTGACCATCGCGCCGCAGCCGCGCGGCTCTGGCTTTCAATTCTCCGACAAGATCACCGGCGGCGTGGTGCCGAAGAACTACATTCCTTCGGTCGAGATCGGGGTGCGGGACTATCTGCAGACCGGCCCGCTCGGCTTTCCGGTGGTCGACGTTGCGGTCTGCCTGATCGACGGCTCCTACCATTCGGTCGATTCCTCCGACATGGCATTCCGTCAGGCCGGGCGTATCGCCATGAGCGAAGGTATGCCGCAATGCTCGCCGGTCCTGCTCGAGCCGGTCATGGCGGTGGAGGTCGCCGTGCCGTCCGAGGCGACGGCGAAGATCAATTCCATCGTCTCGTCGCGGCGCGGGCAGATCTTGGGCTTCGACGCGCGGCCGGGCTGGACCGGCTGGGATGTCGTCGAGGCGCATATCCCCGAGTCGGAGATCCAGAACCTGATCGTTGAGCTGAGATCGGCGACCGCGGGCGTCGGCACCTTCAACGCTAAATTCGATCACTTGGCCGAGCTCACCGGCAAGGCGGCGGATCATGTGCTTGCGAGCCGAGGCGCCAAGGCGGCCTAGCCCGTTCCGGAACCTTCCGGAGCGTAAGTCGTTAATTTTCCTGGGCCGGCGCCCCCCGCCCGCCCGGGGATTCGTGCTGTCGGAAAATAACGGATGGATGCGCTGACGTCGGCTTCAGGACCCTCAGGGCTGGTTCTTGAGGCGGGAGACGAAACCAGCCAGCGGCTGGCCGCGATCGTCGAGTCGTCGGACGACGCCATCCTCAGCAAGGATCTCAACGGCACCATCCTGAGCTGGAACGGCGGAGCCGAGCGGCTGTTCGGCTACAAGGCCGAAGAGGTTCTGGGAAAGTGCGTCACCATCCTCATTCCGGACGATCATTTGGATGAGGAGCCGAGGATCCTGGAGCGCATCCGGCAGGGCGATCGGGTTTTGCCCTATGAGACCGTTCGCCGGCGCAAGGATGGTTCGCTGGTCGACATCTCCCTTACGGTCTCACCGATCAAGGACATGTTTGGCAAGGTGGTCGGCGCTTCGAAGATTGCCCGCGATATCTCCGCGCGCAAGCGCGCCGAAGAGGCGCTCGCCAAGGCGGCCGAGATGCAGGACTTGCTGGTGGCCGAGCTCAGCCATCGCGTCAAGAACACGCTGGCGACGGTGGTCTCCATCGCCGACCAGTCGTTCTCGAGAGGCCAGCCGTTCGAGCAAGCATGCCAGGCTTTCAGGGATCGCATTCGGGCGCTCGGTCAGACGCATGGCCGTCTCGCCGAGGCGAATTGGTCGGGCGTCTCGCTCGAGACGATCCTGCTCGACGAGCTCGCGCCCTACCGCCGCGATGACGGCGGCAATGTGCATCTATCGGGCCCACCGATCACCCTCACGCCAAAACAGGCGTTGTCGCTTGGCATGGCCGTGCACGAACTATCGACCAATGCCGCGAAGCACGGCGCGTTATCGGCCGAGAGCGGCTCGGTCAAGGTCGACTGGCGGATCGACACGCAAAAGCACAAGCTCACCATAGACTGGATCGAGAGCGGCGGCCCGGCCGTGACGCCGCCGGAGCGGACCGGGTTCGGCCGCCTGTTGCTGGAGCGTGCGCTGGCCGCCGATGTCGGTGGAGACGTCGAGTTGGGCTTCTCGCCCGACGGTTTGCGCTGCCGCATTGCCTTACCGCTATAGCGCCTGGCACCAAGGACATGGCAACCCCCACGTGTCTTTGCAGCCGCTCTACACACTTCCCGGAAGTTAACGCTCCGCCTTGCCGCGTAACCATTCGCCAAGGCCGCCACGATAGGCTACAGCTGAGAACCCGAGGCCACTGAATAGCTTTTGCCTTGCCTGAGAAACCCGACACCCACCGGTCTGCGGCGCCGGACCGGCGCTTCGACCCGCGCACTTTCGTCGTTGCGAGCCTTGCGGCTGCCGCCATCCTGGTGTCGATCGTCGCCATTCCGCAATGGCTGTCGAAGCAAGCGCGCTGGGAAGCGCTCCGAGCCAATGTGGGAGAGATTGCCCAGCTTGCGGCAAGCGTCGTCGACGGCGACCTGCACCGCAAACTGCTCGATCCTACCAATTACAGCGAGGAGAGTTATGCCCACGCGTTGAAACCGCTGGTGCGCTTCCACTCCGCCAATCCCGACATCTATTACCTCTACACAATGACCGAGCGCGACGGGAAGACGTTCTTCGTCCTCGACACCGCCGCCTCTGCCGAGCTTCGCACCAAGCACGAGCTGCGCGCGTCGGCCTATATGGAATTGTTCGAGGTCAGAGAGGAATATGAGGACGCCTGGACCAAGGAGGTGGCTTCGGGCAACACCTATGTGACGCCCACGTTCGAGCAGGATGAATATGGAAGTTTTCTCACCGGTCACGCTCCCATCTACGACAGCAAGGGCCGCTATGCCGGCTTTGTCGGCGTCGATTTCGATCTGCAATATTACCTGACCCGCGAAGCGAGGTTCCGCTCTATCGCCATCGCCACACTTGGAGTGGCGCTGCTACTGACGCTGGCGATCGGCTATGTGGTGGCCGTGTACCATGCGGTGATCGCTCGCCGCATTCAGGAACTCTACGACAGTTCGATTCGCGACAGCCTGACCGGCATGTTGAACCGCCTCGGCGCCATGCAGGTCATCAAGAAGTCGCTTGAACAGCACATGGGAAGCAGCGCTGTGCTGGTGGTCGATATCGACAACCTCAAGATGATCAACGATTTGCGCGGGCACTCGACCGGCGATGCGGTCGTGGCACGAACTTCCGACGCGATCCGCGAAAGCATCCGGCCCGGAGACCTATGCGCCCGGCTCGGTGACGAGTTCCTGATCTATGCCCCGGATTGCGATGCCGGGGGCGCGACGGAGATCGCCGACGCTATTCTCGCGCGGCTGTCGGGGCACGGGATGCCGCTCGCCGGCGCGCCGTTCAGCGTGTCGATCGGCATTGCCACCCATCCGGACGGCGCAGCGGAATACGCTCGCATGCATCGCGAGGCCGACACGGCACTGCATCAGGCGCGAGCCGAGGGCAGAAACCGTATTGTCGTGTTCGAGCCTTCGACGGCCCCGCCGCTGCACTCCGATCACCCCCCGCAAGTCCACGTCTAGCGAGAGGTCAGCTTTTGCTTGGCTATTGCCGCGAGACCTGGCGGACCCACGTGATGGTCAGCCACAACAAGACGAGAATGACGAGCGCGGTCAGTAGGGGCGCGACGAGGGCGAGCAGTGAGACGGCCAGAGAGCCGCCGAGCTCGGCCGTGGCGATAGCTGGATTGCCGAGCGTGCCTGTCAGCATCGTCGATTTCGCCCGGACCACGGTGGTCAGGGATTGCGTCAGCCCGGCAATGCCGCCGCCGGCGATGATCGCAGCGGCCCATTTCACCAATGGTGGAACGTCGGTAATGACCGCGGCCGAAACCACCGTACCGGCGACGAAGGCGGCAGGCGTCGCCAGAGTGTCGAGCACATTATCGAGACCGGGGATGTAATAAGCGAGGATTTCGACGAGCGCGGCAACACCGAGCAAGATGAGCGCGGCCGGCGTGGCGAGCCAAGCAAAATTCTCGCTGAGCGGGAGATAGCCGCCATAGGACGCGGCGCTGACGACGAGCATCGGCAAGAACAGCCTAAGCCCGGTTGCCGCGGCCAGCCCGATGCCAAGCGCAATGGACAGCACAAGATCGAACTCGGACATCCAATTTCTTCCTCAATCGCCTTCGCGGGGATTGGCTGCACGCCA
>DATICH010000236.1:0-2504 GCA_035456885.1 Methyloceanibacter sp. | reverse complement strand
CTGTAGGCCCATCGAGCGCGCTGAGCCCGCGATGATCTTCATCGCCTGCTCGATGGAATTGGCGTTCAAATCCTTCATCTTGATCTCGGCGATCTCACGCAATTGCGCCTGCGTCACGGTACCCACGCCGGCCCGGCCCGGCTCTTTCGCGCCTTTGCCGATCTTGGCCGCCTTCTTCAGGAGGAAGGACGCCGGTGGCGTGCGCATCTCGAACGAGAAGGAGCGGTCGGCATAGACGGTAATCACCGTGGGGATCGGCGAGCCCGGCTCGAGCTTCTGCGTCGCCGCGTTGAACTGTTTGCAGAACTCCGGAATGTTGACGCCGCGCTGGCCGAGCGCAGGGCCGATCGGCGGCGAGGGATTGGCCTGACCCGCCGGCACCTGAAGTTTGATATAGCCTTCAATCTTCTTCATCGTTCGTCGTTTCCCGCGGCTCCCGCTTGTTTCTTACAGCTTCTCGACCTGCGCGTATTCGAGCTCGACCGGTGTCGCCCGACCGAAGATCGACACCGCAACCTTGAGCCGCGCCCGCTCCTCGTCGACCTCCTCGACCAGGCCGTTGAACGAGGCGAACGGCCCATCGGCGACCCGCACCTGCTCGCCGATCTCGAAGGTGACCGACGGTTTTGGCCGCTCGACACCCTCCTGTACCTGCTGCAGGATGCGTCCGGCCTCCTCCTCGGTGATCGGAATGGGCTTGTTGTCGGTGCCGAGGAAGCCGGTGACCTTCGGCGTCGACTTGATTAGGTGATAGGTCTCGTCGTTCAGCTCCATCTTCACCAGCACATAGCCGGGAAAGAACTTCCGCTCTGAGCTGACCTTGCGGCCGCGGCGCATCTCCACGACCTCTTCCATCGGCACCAGCACCTCGTCGAACATCTCCGACAGACCGCCGGCGGCGGCGCGCTCCTTGATGGACTCGGCGACCTTGCGCTCGAAATTCGAGTAGGCGTGAACAATGTACCAGCGCTTTGCCATCGACGATTACCGCCCTCTAGCGGCCAAGTCCCAAAACGAACGTGACGATCGTGCTGATCACCCAATCGGCGAACAGAAAAAAGATTGCCGCGGCGGCCGACATCAGCAGCACCATCGCCGTGGTGATCAGGGTCTCCCGGCGCGTCGGCCAGGTGACCTTGGACACCTCGGTCCGCACCTGCTGAATGAATTCAAATGGATTTGTCCTCGCCATCTTCGACCTTGCCGCCTCTCTGACTTCCACCTCTCGCGCCTCGCTCTTTGGCAGGAGTGGAGGGACTCGAACCCCCAACCCCCGGTTTTGGAGACCGGTGCTCTAGCCAGTTGAGCTACACTCCTATCGCCTGCTCCAAACTAAACCCTCGCCGCCATTCAATTAGACTTATCAACCAACGCGGCGGCCTAACCTGCTGGAGCGGGTGAAGGGAATCGAACCCTCGTCCTCAGCTTGGAAGGCTGCTGCTCTACCATTGAGCTACACCCGCAAGTCCATCCGCTTGTTCGGAGTGGTTGGTGGAGGGGGTAGGATTCGAACCTACGTAGGCATAGCCAACGGGTTTACAGCCCGTCCCCTTTAGCCACTCGGGCACCCCTCCTTGAAGCGAAGATGGATTGACTGGTGATTTTTAACCAAGCAAAAACGCCCCGCCGTCGGCCGGCAGGGTCCACCATTAGCGGTTTTATGGGTAGCGCTTTAGTCTCTGTCAACTGTAAATCAGTGGCTTAGCGCGGATTTTCCCTGAACTCCCCGCGACTTCAGCCCGAACCCGGAAACCTCCCCCTATGCGCCGGCCGAGATCTCATTCAAAAAAGCCCGGAAAACCGCCCTGGCGCGGGAAGCCGAAGCATAAGCCACGCCAAGAGACATCCGAGAAGGTGGTGCTTTACGGCCTGCATGCCGCCGAAGCCGCCTTGGCCAATCCCCGGCGGACCATTCTGCGGGTCGTCGCCACCGAGAATGCGGCCCAGCGGCTCGGGCCGCGTCTCGCCGAGCGCGGCCTCAAGGCCGAGCCGGCCATTCCGCGCGACCTCGACCGGATGCTCGGCGCGGATGCCGTACATCAGGGCGTCGTGTTCGAGGCCGAGCCTCTGCCGCCGGTCGGCCTCGATGACGTGGATCCAAGCGGCGTCCTGCTCGTGCTCGACGAAGTGACCGACCCGCACAATGCCGGGGCCGCGCTTCGCTCGGCCGCGGCCTTCGGCGCTGCGGGGCTGGTGATGACCGAACGGCACAGCCCTCCCCTCTCCGGCGCGCTGGCCAAGGCGGCAAGCGGCGCGCTCGACATCGTGCCCGTGATCCTCGTCAAGAATCTCGCGCAAGCGCTCACCAAGCTCGGCGAGCGCGGTGTTCTGCGCGTCGGCCTCGCCGAGGAAGCCGACGCCGTGCTCGAGTCGGCGCAGCTAGTGCGGCCATTTGCGCTCGTGCTCGGCGCCGAGGGTAAGGGTTTGCGGCGGCTTACCCGCGAGCATTGCGATCTCGTCTGCCGCATCTCCACGCACAGCGCATTGGCGAGCCTCAATGTCTC
>DATICH010000235.1:0-2008 GCA_035456885.1 Methyloceanibacter sp. | reverse complement strand
AAGCTTCAGCGACGGCGGAAGGCGGGGACCGATGACCACCGTCGTTTTCGAATCGCGAGGGCGGTGGTCATGGGTCCCGGGCCTCGCTCGCTAACGCTCGCTCGCCTCGCGGGACGACAGAAGTGGCGCTTTACCCTGAGCCAACATGGACAGTGCAAAAAAGCGTGCCTAACCCGCATTTCTCACAGAGTTAGGCGCATCGGGGCGCCGAATCAGCGAAAGTTGTTTTGCGAGAACCACTTCGCGATGATTCGAGGAGCACCCCGATGCCGACAGAGTGTAGCGCGGAACGGTTCGATTTTGGAATCGTGGAAGGCCGCGCTGTGGAAGCTGCATTTGATGCTGGGCTTGTGACGTCGGATGCGGGCGCACTGCTTCTCGGCGCGACCGATCGGGCGATCGATCTGGTGGATCGGCTTGCGGAATGCTTTTGCGATTATCGCCGGCAGGATTTGATTGAGCACGAAGTTGCGACGCTGATCGGGCAGCGGGTGTTCGCGATCGCGCTCGGCTATGAAGACCTCAACGACCATGACGAGCTTCGGCACGACCCTATGATGGCGGTGCTGGCAGGCAAGCTGCAAGCGTGGCGACAGGATTGTGCGCCGGTGGCAGGCAAGTCGACGCTCAATCGGTTGGAGCTGAGCCGGGCGGCGCCTTCGCGCTATCACAAGATCGGCTATGACGAAGCAGCGATCGAGGCGTTGGCGGTAACGCTGTTCTTGGAGGCGCACCAGCGGCCGCCCAAGCCGATCATTCTCGATCTCGATGCCACCGATGACCCGCTGCACGGGCATCAGGAGGGTCGCTTCTTCCATGGCTATTACGACTGCTACTGCTATCTGCCGTTGTACGTGTTCTGCGGGCGGCATCTGCTGCTCGCCAAGCTGCGGCGCTCCGATATCGACGCCAGCGCGGGCAGCGTGGCGGCGATCGAGCGGATCGTGCGACAGATCCGCGCCCGCTGGCCGCATGTGCGCATCGTGCTGCGGGCGGACTCCGGTTTTGCGCGCGAGGCGCTGATGGCTTGGTGCGAGCAAAACCGCGTGGATTATCTGTTCGGGCTGGCCCGCAATGCGCGCCTGGCGGCCATGATCGAGGCCGAACTGGCGCAGGCCAAGGCGATGGCCGAACAGACCGGCCGGCCGGCGCGCCGCTTCAAGGACTTTAACTGGAGCACGCTCGACAGCTGGAGCCGCAGCCGCCGCGTCATCGGCAAGGCCGAATGGACCCAGGGCGAGGCCAACCCGCGCTTCGTGGTCACCTCGCTCCAGCGAGCCGAAGCCGGCGCGCGACACCTCTACGAGGACATCTACTGCGCGCGCGGCGACATGGAGAACCGCATCAAGGAATGCCAGCTCGATCTCTATGCCGATCGCACCTCGGCCGCTACCATGCGCGCCAACCAGCTGCGGCTGTGGTTCGCCTCCATGGCCTATGTGCTGCTCTGCGCCTTGCGACGCATCGGGCTCACCGAGACCGCCTTCGCCGACGCCACCTGCGGCACCATCCGGCTCAAGCTCCTGAAGATCGGCGCCCTGGTGCGCTTCAGTGTTCGCCGCATCAAGATCGCCATGGCCTCGGCCTGCCCGGCGGCCCAAGATTGGGGCCGCGCCGCCCACCACCTGGCCGATGCCGCCAAGGCCCGCGCGTCGCCGGCCTGACACGCCCCGCCGCAGCGCGCAACAACCGCGGCATCACCCAAGGCCCACGGAGACGCAAAACAAAATCCCGCTCAGCGCCTTCGGCGCCACGATCTCACACGGCTTTCGCCCGGCCATCAGATACACGTTGCCAGATCAGTCAGCCGTGTGAGAAATGCGGGCTAAGGGCGGCGTCGGACCACTCCACAGTGGATAGGTCAGCCGGCTCAGCACGGTCCAACCCCGAGTCGTGGTTTCGCTGGTGAAAGGGATGCTGCTCAGCGCGGGGGTTCCGGAATAGCCGCCGAACGCCCGGGCATGAATCTCATTGGTCGCGATAATCGTCAGAAAGAGCTTGCCGAAAT
>DATICH010000234.1:0-6247 GCA_035456885.1 Methyloceanibacter sp. | reverse complement strand
GATCTGATCGCCAAAGTTTTTGACCATGAAAACCGCAAATTCTGAAAAAGGATTGGTCAAGACACGGATCGCAATCGCCGAAGCGCGGCTTTCCAGGCTGGCAACACAAAATTTGATAGCCCGCAGCCGGCACTCGCTTGCTGAAAGAATCGTCACGTCTGTTGGGCTCGTAGGGGACAGGATCAACATTCCTCTGTTTCCGCTGGTCGCCGCGAATACACCCTATCACGGCTCGTTCTGGGGCAATTACAACGACCTGAACGAGGTCGTTAATCTCGTGCAGCAGGGCAAGATCCGCCACACGGTGAAGCCCATTCGTTTTGAGGAGATCAACGAGAATCTCGATCTGCTTCGTACCGGCGATGTCGTTGGCCGGGCGGTGATCAAGTACTAGTTTCAAAGAGGTGCTTACCGTCGATCGCGGGATGTGACGCGAGTCCATTGTGGCCTCTCTGTCACATGACGAGCCAAAATTCAGCCGCGAATCTTAAGCATAGCAGCGCGGCTCAAAGGTGGCGCCCAAGGGAGTATGCAAAGGGCGATCGGGCTGCTATCCCCTTGTCTCCGCATGGAGCCGGGGCGCAATTTGGCCTTCTCCCAAGAATAAGGTCGACGCCATCGCCCTGCACGGGGACTGCAAACACTAGCGTCATGGTTAAACGCTTTCTCATAGCCGCGATCATTGTCGGCCTGTTCCTTGGCGGGGTGGGTTACTTCAACCTCGTCTTCAAGCCGAAGATGATCGGCGAGTTCATGGCCAAGATGGTGCCGCCGCCGGCGACGGTGACGGCCGAAGCCGCGCGCACCGAGAGCTGGATCGACCGGGTGCGCGCCATCGGCACTCTGGTGGCCATCGAAGGCGTCGACGTAACGCCGCAAATCGGCGGCCTGGTGACCGATTATTACTTCGACAGCGGCCAGGACGTCGAGAAGGGCCAGAAGCTGGTCAAGCTGGACACCTCGGTGGAGGAGGCGGACCTCGCCGACCACAAGGCGACGTTGGTGCAGACCAATCTCGATCTCGAGCGCCACTCGCGCCTGGTCAAGACGAGCGCAGTATCGCAGGCGGCGCTCGACGCGACTCTTGCCAAGCGCGATTCCGCGGCGGCGCTGGTGCAGAAGACCGAGGCGCTGATCGCCCAGAAGAACATCGCCGCGCCTTTTGGCGGACGGCTCGGCCTGCGTCATGTCGAGCGTGGCCAGTATGTGTCGCCGGGCCAAGCGCTGGTCTGGCTGCAGGCGCTCGATCCGATCTGGGTCGACTTTCCGGTGCCGGAGGCGGATGTCGGCAAGCTTTCGATCGGCAGCGGCATCGAGCTGACGACCGATGCCTTCCCGGACGAAATTTTCAAGGGCGAGATCGAGGCGTTCGACGCCAAGCTCGGCGCGGATACCCGCACTTTGACGGTGCGGGCGCGGCTGCCGAACCCGGAGCGCAAGCTGCTGCCCGGCATGTTCGCCAACGTGGCGGTGCTGGCCGGCGGCGCCAAGGAGTTCGTCACCGTGCCGCGCACGGCGGTGACCTATGGACTCTACGGCGACAGCGTGTGGGTGGTGAAGGAGAGCGCGTCTGAGCCGGCCACGACAAAGCCCGCGCCCGCCACGGCGTCGGCCGAACCGGTCGCCTCGGCGATCGCTTCGGATGCCACGCCGACCGGCAGCGTCCCGGCGGAAAAGACGCTCACCGCGGAGCGCCGGTTCGTCCGTGTGGGCCCGAGCGAGGGCGATCGGATCGCCATTCTCGAGGGCATCAAGGCCGGCGAAAAGGTGATCACCAGCGGCCAGCTAAAATTGCAGCCCGACGCCGCCATCAAGGTCGACAATTCAGGCGCGCTCAAGCCACCGGCGGAGCTGCCCAAGCAGTAAGGCCATGCACTTCACCGATATTTTCATCAAGCGGCCGGTCTTGGCCACGGTGGTGAGTTTGCTGATCCTGCTGGTCGGGGCGCAGGCCGGGTTCAAGCTGCCGATCCGCCAATATCCGGAGCTGTCGAACACGACCATCACCGTAACGACGACCTATCCGGGGGCCAATGCCGACCTGATCCAGGGCTTCATTACCGTGCCGATCCAGCAGGCGGTGGCGAGCGCGGAAGGCATCGACACGCTGACCGCGTCCTCTACGCAGAACGTCAGCACGGTGACCCTCAACCTGAAGCTCGACGCCGATCCCGACCGCGCTATGACCGACGTGCTGTCGAAGGTCGCCCAGGTGAAGAGCATCCTGCCGCGCGAGGCGAACGACTCCATCGTCACCAAGCAAACGGGGGAGGGTTACGCGCTGATGTATCTCTCCTTCAATTCGAAGGTGATGACCGCGTCGCAGATCAGCGACTACCTCCAGCGCGTGGTGCAGCCCAGGCTGCAGACCATCAACGGCGTGGCCAACGCCCAGATCCTCGGCGGACAGGTGTTCGCCATGCGTATCTGGCTCGATCCGGACCGCATGGCCTCGCTCGGGGTTACGCCGCTGGATGTGCGCACCGCACTCGCCGCCAACAATTTCACCTCGGCGCCCGGCCAGGTGAAAGGCGATTTCGTGCAGACCAATATCGACGCCAAGACCTCGCTGGAGACGCCGGAGGCGTTCGAGAAGCTGGTGGTGATGACCCGCGGGGACTCGATGGTCAAGCTCGGCGAGATCGCCGAGATCGAACTTGGTCCCCAGAACGCCGATTCCTCCTCGTTGTTCGACGGGTTGAAGGCCGTGTTCATCGGCGTCTATGCCACGCCGACGGCGAACCCGCTGACGGTGATCACCGACGTGCGCAAGGAATTCCCCTCGATCCAGCGGGAGCTGCCGCCGGGCCTTGAGGCGGCGATCGCCTATGACGCGACCAATTTCATCCGCTCCTCGATCTGGGAGGTGGTCAAGACCCTGGGCGAGGCTGCGGTCATCGTCATCGTGGTGATCTTTCTGTTTCTCGGCAATCTCCGCTCGACGCTGGTGCCGATCGTCACCATTCCATTGTCGCTGATCGGTGTGCTGGCCATGCTGCTCGCGCTCGGTTACTCGATCAATCTGATGACCCTGCTGGCACTGGTGCTTGCCATCGGGCTCGTGGTCGACGACGCCATTGTCGTGGTGGAGAACATCCATCGGCATATCGAGCACGGCATGAAACCGCTCGACGCCGCGTTGATCGGCGCGCGCGAGATTCTCTATCCCATCATCGCCATGACAATCACCTTGGCGGCGGTCTATACGCCCATCGCCTTCGTGTCGGGCCTGACCGGCGTATTGTTCCGCGAATTCGCGCTGACCCTTGCCGGCGCGGTGATCGTGTCGGGGGTAATCGCCGTAACCCTCTCGCCGATGATGTGCGCGAAACTGTTGAAGGCGGAGAATGAGGATTCCAAGAGCGGGTGGCTGACGCGCAAGCTCGATGCGCTGTTCGAGGGGCTGAAGAACCGCTATCAGCGCCGCCTCCATCGCACGCTGAATTATCGACCGGTGACGATTCTGGTGCTGGTCGGCACGATCGCCGCCACCGGCCTCTTATATATGACGACGCAGAAGGCGCTGGCACCGGAGGAGGATCAAGGCATCCTCTTCAGCATCATCAAGACGCCGCAATACGCCAATCTCGATTATCTCGAGGCTTCGACCGATCAGGTCAACGACGTGTTCAGCTCGGTTCCGGAAAATGAGCACGTCTTCGCCATCAACGGATTTCCCGATGTGCATCAAGCCTTTGCCGGCATGCTGTTGAAGCCTTGGGGCGAGCGGGAGCGGAACCACCAGGCGATCCTCCAGGAGCTGCAGCCGAAGATCGCCGCCATTGCGCCGGCGCAGGCGCTGACCTTCTCGCCGCCGGCGCTGCCGGGCTCGGTGGGTGGGCCGCCCGTGCAATTCGTCATCACCACCACGCATGACTTCCGCGAGCTGGCCGATGTGCTCGCCGAGGTGGAGAAATCCGCGCGTGAGAGCGGCATGTTCATCTTCTCCGACTCGGATCTGCGCTTCGAGACGCCGCAGATCGAGTTCCATATCGACCATGACAAGGCCAACCGGCTTGGCATCACCATGGCCGAGATCGGCAACTCGCTGGCCACCTTGCTCGGTGGCAATTACGTCAATCTGTTCGATCTTTACGGGCGGAGCTATCAGGTCATCCCGCAAGTGCCGCGCGAGTTCCGCCTGAACGACGACTGGCTCACGCGCTATCAGATCCGCACGCGCTCCGGCGAGATGGTGCCGCTCGCCAATGTCGCCTCGATCAACAGGGTCGTGCAGCCGAATGCGCTCACCAATTTCCAGCAGCTCAACTCGGCGACCCTGTCCGCCGTGCCGTTCCCCGGCCGCACCGTCGGCGAGGCGATCGATTTCCTCCAGAAAGAGGCGGAGAAATTCCCAGAGGGGTTCACCTACGACTTTCAAGGCGAGAGCCGCCAATTCGTGCAGGAGGGGAACACGCTGGTCTATACCTTCGTGTTCGCATTGGTGGTGATCTTCCTGGTGCTCGCGGCGCAGTATGAAAGCTTCCGCGATCCGTTCATCATCTTGATCGCTCTGCCGACCGCGATGTTCGGCGCGCTCATCCCGCTCAATGCCGGGCTGGGCTCGATCAACATCTATACGCAGATTGGCCTCGTCACCTTGATCGGCGTGATTTCCAAGCACGGTATCCTTATGGTGGACTTCGCCAACAAGCTCCAGGAGGAGCAGGGCTATAGCCGGCGCGAGGCGATCGAGCATGCCTCGGCCATCCGTCTGCGCCCGATTCTGATGACCACGGCGTCGATGGTCGTGGCCATGGTGCCGCTCCTGATCGCCAAGGGCGCGGGCGCGGCGAGCCGCTTCGACATCGGGCTGGTGATTGCCGCCGGCATGACCATCGGCACCTTGTTCACTCTGTTCGTGACGCCGGCGGTCTATACCTATATCGCCAGGGACCATCAGAAGGCGAAGAAGGAGGCTCCCGAAGCTTCGGGCGAGGCATCGCAGGAACCCCTGGAGGAGGCCGACGAGGCCGCCGAGGCGGGGATTCTGTTCCCGGGAGAGGCGGAGCCTGTGCCGAGCGAGGCCACCCTCTCCAGGGAGGCGCATGCCTTCAGCTCGGCCGCAGCCGCGGCTGCGGACCCCGTGGCCGAGCGCAAACCCGCGCGGCGGCGGGGAAAGCGCCGGCGCTATCCGGCCGCCGCCGAGTAGGGCTGCGGCGCTCGCCTAGTTTACTCGCTCAGGCCGAGCCTCTAGAAAGCCCTGACGAAGCCAGGGGCGGGTCTACATGTTCACAAAAATCCTCATCGCCAACCGGGGCGAGATCGCCTGCCGCATCATCAAGACGGCGCGCCGCCTCGGGATCAAGACCGTGGGGGTCTATTCCGAGGCCGACCGCGACGCGCTGCATGTCGACATGGCCGACGAGGCGGTGCCGATCGGTCCCGCCGCGGCGGCCCAGTCCTATCTCGACATCGCCAAGATCGTCGCCGCCGCCAAATCGACCGGCGCCGAGGCGATTCATCCGGGTTACGGCTTTCTTTCGGAGAATCCGGTCTTTGCCCGTGCGCTCGAGGAGGCGGGCATCGTGTTTGTCGGGCCGAATGTGCGGGCCATCGAGGCGATGGGCGACAAGATCGAGTCGAAGAAACTTGCCGCCAAGGCCAAGGTCTCGACCGTGCCGGGCCATCTCGGCGTGATCCAATCGACCAAGGAGGCGGTGAAGATCGCCGAGGAGATCGGCTATCCGGTGATGATCAAGGCGTCGGCCGGCGGCGGCGGCAAGGGCATGCGTATCGGCTATTCGCGCAAGGACGTGGAGGAGGGCTTCGCTTCATCGCAGTCGGAGGCGCGCTCAAGCTTCGGCGACGACCGCGTGTTCATCGAGAAATATGTCGAGGAGCCGCGCCATATCGAGATTCAAGTGCTCGGCGACAAGCATGGCAACGTCATTCATCTCGGCGAGCGCGAATGCTCGATCCAGCGGCGCAACCAGAAAGTCGTGGAGGAGGCGCCGAGCCCGTTCATCGGCGCCAAAACGCGTGAGGCGATGGGCGCGCAGGCCGTGGCGCTGGCCAAGGCTGTCGGCTACGACTCGGCGGGCACGGTCGAGTTCATCGTCGACAAGAACCGCAATTTCTATTTCTTGGAGATGAACACCCGCCTTCAGGTGGAGCACCCCGTGACCGAGCTCGTCACCGGGCTCGACCTCGTCGAGCAGCAGCTCCGCGTCGCGGCGGGGGAGGAGCTGCTGTTCGGGCAGGACGACGTCCGGCTGTCCGGGCACGCGGTCGAGGCGCGCGTCTA
>DATICH010000233.1:0-3155 GCA_035456885.1 Methyloceanibacter sp. | reverse complement strand
GATTGATCGAATGCTCCAGCCACATATAGGCACAGTTCGGGTGCTTGGCCTCCGCGTGCATCATCGTGGTGTCGGCCCAACCCGTCGCCCCTTCTTTGGGAACCACGGAGGCGATCGGTTGCTTCTCGCCTTGCAGCAGGTTGACCTGGAACGGCCATGACGACGACGCGACGACGCCTTCATTCTTGAAGTCGTCGACCTGAACCATGGCGTCGTGCCAATAGCGGCCGATCAGCGCTCTCTGCGCCTTGAGCAGGTCCATGACCGCTGCATATTGCTCGGCATTGAGCTCGTAGGGATTCTTGATGCCGAGTTCCGGCTTGGTTTTCATCAAATAGAGTGCTGCATCGGCGACATAGATCGCCCCGTCATAGGCCTGCACGCGCCCCTTGTTGCTTTTGCCGTCGGGCAGCGTCTGCTCCTCGAACACAACCGTCCAGGTGTTCGGTGCCTCCTTGAAGACATCGGTGTTGTAGGCGAGCACGTTCGGTCCCCATTGGAAGGGCACGCCATAATGCACGCCGTCGACCGTATGCCAGGGCGCGTCCTTCAGCCGGTCGTCGACAGTCTTCCAGCTGGGGACCAGCTCGATATTGACCGGCTGCACCTTCTTGCCGGCCACCAAGCGCAGCGACGCGTCGCCCGAGGCGGTGACGAGGTCGAACCCGCCCTGGTTCATCAAGGTCACCATGTCGTCGGAGGTGGCCGCGGTCTTGACGTTGACCTTGCAGCCCGTCTTCTCCTCGAATGTGGTGACCCAGTCGTAATTCTTGTCGGTCTCGCCGCGCTCGATATAGCCGGGCCAGGCAACGATATCGACCTGGCCCTCGCCTTCGCCGATCGAAGTCGGCATTTCGGCAAGCGCGGGAGCGCCAAGCACGAGCAAAGCAACGGCGGCAAAGGATGCACTATATGCTAAGGAGACACGACTTGCGGATTTCATGGATTTGGCTCCCCAAAACAAGACGCGGGCAGACCACAGGATTCGCGGAGCTCGGCCCCGGCAACCCCCTGGTGAAGAAAAGGAATGTTATTCGACGGCGGGTTTGAGCGCCATAAGGAAAGCATGGCTCAACTCCCCGTGACGAGGCGCCGCACGGCTTGACAAGCCTGCCGCGCGTGTCCCGCGGTTGTCGGCAACGCTGCTCGCCTCACGGGGTCTCGGCCTTCTCCGGCGCCAAGATCTCGATGAGCGCGGCGGAGGCACGGTTGCCGCTTTCGACGCCGCCGTTCATGTAGCCGAGGAAATCGACGCTGGTGTGCTCCCCGGCAAACTGCACGCGCCCGTCAAGCGCCGGCTCCGCCGCCACATCGAGCAGCGTCGTATATTGTCCCGGCTTGGCGCTGGCATAGCTGCCGAGCGTGTAGGGATAGCGGTCCCAGAAGAAGGACGCTGTCGCCGCTTTGTCGAAGCTCTCGGCCATTTTTGGCGCCATCTTGGCGACGCCGGAACGGAAAGCTTCGAGCGCGGCACTTTCGTCGCCTGCGCCGGCTTTGCCGCCCAAAAAATTGGTGAGGATACCGGCCTCGCCTGGCTGGGCGCGGCTCATCTCCCAGATATTTTGAAAGGCGAGATCGGAGTAGAAGCTGCCATTGGACAGGGCAGGCAAGCCTGAATCAGCGCTCTGCCAAGGCCGCGAGGTCGTGCCATTGTACACCTTGGCGTTCGTTCCATAGCCCAGCTCGCGAATGCACTGGAGATGCACCGGATCGAGTTCCAGACTCTCCAGACCCTTGACTTGCCGCAGCTTGGTGTAGGGCAGCGCGAAAATCACGTGCTCGAAGCTTTCCGAGCGCGAACCGCCGGGCGCATCGAACGTCGTGACGACCTTCCCGTCCTTGACGTCAAGTGTCGTCAGGGCATGTCCCAGTTGCATGTCCGCCTTGTCCCCGAGAGCCGCCACGAGCGCCTTGATGAGCGCGGAGGAGCCTCCTTTGATGCGGTAAGCCTCGTCGCTCTCGCCGTAGATGGCGAAAGGCTCGTTCAGATCGGTGCCGATGAAATCCACGAGATTGAGGCAGGACTGATCCTCCGTCTCCAGGCCGAACTCGCCGACATAGGCCACGTCGAGCAGATCGATCGCCCAGTCCTCAGCCTTGCCACGGAATTGCTCGAGGTAAGCCTTCAGGCTCATCTTATCGAGCTCGTGGGCAAAGTCCGTCCAGTCTTCCTCCTCGGTGTAAAGCTTATCGGCATCCTCGGCGATCTTCTCGGCGATCGGCGCAAAGGCGCCAGTCTGCTTTTCCGGATCGACCATGTCCTGTGGCGTGTGCCAGGCGCCGTCGAAGAAATAGAGATCCTCCCCTTCGGTCGCCAGGCTCTGCATTTCGAGGCCGAGTTCGCCGGCGAGCGTTATCAGATCCTCATGGTTGGTATCGACGAACTCACCGCCGAGCTCGCAGAACATGCCCTTATAGAAGTCGTATACGGTGAGCATCCGTCCGCCCCAGCGATTGCTCGCCTCGAACAGCACCGGTTTTGCGCCCGCGGCTTGCAAACGATAAGCAGCGGTCAGTCCGGCAACGCCGCCGCCGACGATACCGACGGATGGAGCTTCCTTCTCCGCGCGCACGCTCCAGCTCAATGCGGGCGACAGCGCCGCAGCGGCGGCGGCGGCCGCAGAGAGCCGCAACAGCCGCCGTCGGGTCAAAGCGGATTGCTGCGGCAGGACGACACCGACTTCACGGGAAGAACGCGCCAAAGCCTTCTTGACAGCGGCGAATAAGGGTGTGCGGGACATGGCAGAACCCCAATCTGGTTGCGACGAAAATGCTTACGACGAACACAGCTTAGAGTAGCACCGAGCGGCGGTTGCGCCACCTCAGAATGTCGTGAGTTTTGCTCGGGCTAAACTTGGCCACGCCGCGACGCTTGGCTCGCGAAGGAGCGCTTGTCCGGCGCGCTACTGCACTTTCGAGCCGAGATAGGCGGCCACGTTGTCGTGCATCTCGAATATGGCGTCCTTGACGTCTTCCTTGGAGGAATTGCTGCGAACCGTATTCACCACGTCGAACCAAAGATTGTTCGGCAGCCCGATCTCGGTGCAGCGGGACTGGAGCACGTCGGCGATGCCCTGATCGTTGCCGGGCTCGTAGAGCAGGATCAGCAAATTGGATTTGACGGCGATCTCGAACAAGGTGCCGGCCGATTTGCC
>DATICH010000232.1:0-2782 GCA_035456885.1 Methyloceanibacter sp. | reverse complement strand
ATCGCCGGAGGGATGGTTATGTACCAGCACGATCGCCGTGGCCGACAGCTCGAGTGCGCGCTTGACCACCTCCCGCACATAGACCGGCGTATGGTCGACCGTTCCGGTTTGCTGCACCTCATCGGCGATGATCTGGTTGCGCTTGTCGAGGAACAGGATGCGAAACTGCTCCTTGCTGGCGAATCCCATCGAGGCCCGGCAATAATCGAGCACCTGGGACCAGGAGGAGAGCACCGGCCGCTCCAGCACCTCGCGGCATTAGCCTGAGCGCCGCCGCGCGCACCAGTTTGAGCTCGGTGATGGCAGCGTCGCCGATGCCGGGAATTTCCCGCAGCAGCTCTTCGGGGGCGTTCAGCGCCTCGGCAAAGGTGCCGAAGCGGGCGATCAGCGCCTTGGCGAGCGGCTTGGTGTCACGCCGTGGCGCGGCGCGGAACAGCACCAGCTCGAGCAGCTCGTAGTCGGGGAGGGCGTCCGCCCCCGCCTCGCGAAAGCGTCGCCTAAGCCTCTCGCGATGGCCGAGATAATGCGGCTTGCCAGCATCCTTGAAGCCCATTCAGCCTTCGCTCGATTGACGCCGGTAAGGAGGCCGGTCGAGGCCCCGCGGCGACAGGGTGAACACCTGGCAGCCCGTCTCGGTGACGCCGACCGTATGCTCGAACTGCGCCGACAGCGACCGGTCGCGGGTGACCGCCGTCCAGCCGTCCGACAGAATCTTCACATGCGGCTTGCCGAGATTGATCATCGGCTCGATGGTGAACAGCATCCCCGGCTTGAGCGGCAGCCCTTCGCCTGGCTCGCCATAATGCAGGATGTTCGGCCGGTCGTGGAACACGCGGCCAAGCCCATGGCCGCAGAAGTCGCGCACCACGCTGCACCGTTCGCCCTCGGCATAGGTCTGGATGGCGTGGCCGATATCGCCGGTGGTGGCGCCAGGCCTGACCGCGGCCACGCCCCGCATCAGCGCGTTATAGGTGACCTCGAGCAGCCGCTCGGCGGCGCGGGGGATCTTGCCCACCGCATACATGCGGCTTGAATCGCCGTGCCAGCCGTCGACGATCAGGGTCACGTCGACATTGAGGATGTCGCCCTCCTTCAGCACCCGCGGTCCCGGAATGCCGTGGCAGACCACGTGATTGAGAGAGGTGCAGATCGATTTGGGGAAGCCGCGATAATTGAGCGGGGCGGGGACGGCGCCATGGTCCATGGCGAATTCGAACACGAGTTGGTCGAGCGCCTCTGTGGTCACCCCGGGCTTCACCGCCTCGACCAGCAGGTCGAGCGCCTCCGCCACGAGGGCGCCGGCCTTGGCCATGCCGGCGAAGGCTTCGGCCCCGTGCAGCTTGATCTTGGTGTCGCGCGCTTGCGCGCGGGCAAATTCGAGATTGGACATGATCACCAATTATAAGGGACTGAGGCTCACTTAGGGGGAAATCTCGCATTCTGCAACGGTAGCCCCCAAACTTGGCGACCACCACGCCATGGAGACCGCAAGAAGCTGGCGGAACCACGGCAGCACGCTAGACTTCGTGTTCGAGAAACGCCGACGCGCCGACCATGCCCGACCCACAAGTCCCAGCCACCGTCACTGCCGCGCTTGTCGTGATCGGCGAGGAGATCCTGTCCGGCCGCACGCCGGACGCCAACATCGCCTATGTCGCCACTTATCTGACCCGGATCGGCGTTAACCTGCGCGAGGTCCGGGTGGTGGCCGACAGCGAGGAGGAGATCGTCGCCGCCGTCAACGCCCTCCGCCGGCGCTTCACCTATGTGTTCACCACCGGTGGCATCGGCCCCACTCATGACGACGTCACCACCGACGCCATCGCCAAGGCGTTCGGCGTCGAGGTCGTGCTGGATCCGGACGCGGTTGCCGCCATGCGCAAGCATTTCAGCGGGGCGGAGCTGACGCCGGCCCGGCTGCGCATGGCCCGGGTCCCGGAGGGCGCCAGCCTGATCGACAACGCCATCTCCCGGGCACCCGGCTACATGATCGGCAATGTGGTGGTCATGGCCGGGGTGCCGCGCATCATGCAGGTGATGCTCGATGCGGTGAGCCCGTGTCTCGCCAAGGGGCGGCCGGTACTGTCCTGCGCGGTTCGCATCGACGCGCCGGAAGGCGACGTCGCCCCAGGCCTTGCCGCGCTCCAAGCGGCGCATGCGGAGGTGCAGATCGGCAGCTACCCATTCTTCGAGAACCAGCGCCTCGGCACCTTCGTGGTGCTGCGCAGCGCCGACCAAGCCCAGCTCGAGGCGGCACAAAAAGCTCTGTGGATACTTATCGAGCGGGAGGGTTTCCGGGCCGCCGCCGGCGCGGATTGAACAATTTTAACGAAAAAAGCGAATCACCCCGTTTCCCGGCCGGCGCGCCGGCAAGCGACATCGGCCACCTCTTGCCGCGCGGCGAGGCGGCGAGCGAGGCGTATTGCGCTCGACCGATGTCATCGCACAGCGCGATGCGCGCGCGACGAAACGATCGTGCGCAGCAAAACGATGATGGCATGATGATGCATCGGAACGACGAGCGCACGATTGGATAACAAGCGCGCAGCGGGCTTGACCTGCGCTGAACCAACGCGCGCAACGCCTTCGCCCGCGAACTGAATTAGTTCGCTTGCATCTCCGTAACTGATTGTTTTGGAAGGGAAATAAAGAAGGCGCGGGGACATGCCCCGCGCCTCTTGAAGATGCTATCTCTTCTTTTTCGCCGTCTTGCGACGGGCGCTTCCCGTCTTCTTCGCCGACGACTTCTTCGCGGCGGCGGTCTTGCGCTTAGCTGGTTTCT
>DATICH010000231.1:0-12400 GCA_035456885.1 Methyloceanibacter sp. | reverse complement strand
AGCGGGTGTCGACGCCGGGCCGGCGGGTGTATTCCTCGGTCAAGGAGCTGCCCACGGTGGCCAACGGCCTGGGCGTTGCCATACTGTCGACGCCGAAGGGCGTCATGTCGGATTCCCGCGCGCGGACCGAGAATGTCGGCGGCGAGATCCTGTGCAACGTGTTCTAGCGGAGCCTGTTTGAGCCATGTCGCGCATCGGCAAGAAACCCGTGACCGTTCCGAGCGGCGTAACGGCCCAGGTGAACGGCCAGGAGGTCAAGGTGAAGGGCCCCAAGGGCGAGCTCCAGCATGTGCTCGCCGACGTCATGGTTGCGAAACTCGAGAATGGCGGGATCGAGGTCGCCATGCGCGAGGACACCAAGGAGGCGCGCGCCATGTGGGGCATGTCGCGCACCATGGTGGCCAATCTGATTGCTGGGGTAACGGAAGGCTTCACCAAGAAGCTCGAAATCACCGGCGTCGGCTATCGCGCGGCGGTGCAGGGCTCGAACCTCCAGCTTCAGCTGGGCTACAGCCACGACATCGCGTATTCCATCCCGCAAGGCATCCAGATCGTCTGCCCGAAGCCGACCGAGATCGTCATCACCGGCATCGACAAGCAGAAGGTAGGGCAGGTCGCGGCCGAGATCAGGCGGTTCAGGCCGCCGGAGCCCTATAAAGGCAAGGGCATCAGATATGCGGGCGAATTCATCCTTCGCAAGGAAGGCAAGAAGAAGTAGGGCATCGTCATGGGCGCTTTGAACGAAAGCTTTATGCGGCGGTCGCACCGGGTGCGCCACACGCTGAAGCGTGCGGCGAACGGGCGCGCGCGCTTGTCGGTGTTCCGCTCCTCGCGCCATATCTATGCGCAGATCATCGACGATAGCGCCGGCAAGACGCTCGCGGCGGCCTCGACCTTGGACAAGGACCTCAAGGGCGCACTGCCCAAGGGCAGCGATCTCGCCGCGGCACAGGCCGTCGGCAAGCTTGTGGCCGAGCGCGCGCTCAAGGCCGGGGTGAAGGACGTGGTGTTCGACCGCGGCGGCTATCTCTATCACGGCCGCGTCAAGGCGCTCGCCGACGCCGCGCGTGAGGCGGGCTTGAACTTCTAGGGCATTCGGAAAGGATCGATCAGTGGCACGAGGCCAGCAATCACGAGGAGATCGCGACGATCGGGATCGCGACAGCGAGTTCGTCGACAAGCTCGTGCACATCAATCGCGTGGCCAAGGTGGTCAAGGGCGGCAGGCGCTTCGGCTTCGCTGCCCTGGTGGTGGTCGGCGACCAGAAGGGCCGGGTGGGCTTCGGCCACGGCAAGGCCCGCGAGGTGCCGGAGGCCATCCGCAAGGCGACGGAATCCGCCAAGCGCAACCTGGTGAAGGTGCCGTTGCGCGAGGGCCGCACCTTGCATCACGACGTGACCGGCCAGCATGGCGCGGGCCGTGTCGTGCTGCGCGCGGCGCCCCCTGGCACCGGCATCATCGCCGGCGGGCCGATGCGGGCGGTGTTCGAGACGCTCGGCATCCAGGATGTGGTGGCCAAGTCGCTGGGAAGCTCCAATCCCTACAATATGGTTCGCGCCACTTTTGACGCATTACGCCACGAAGATAGCCCGCGCGGCGTGGCGGCGCGGCGCGGCAAGAAGGTGAGCGAGATCGTGTCGCGGCGGCGAGACGGCGCGGGCGAAGCCGCAGGCCAGGCCGAGGCGTAATCGGCGCGAAAGCAAGGTTCAGAAGAGATGGCCGATACAGGTAACAGGAAGACAATTGTCGTTGAGCAGATTGGGAGCCCGATCCGGCGCCCCCATATTCAGCGGGCGACCCTGATCGGACTCGGCCTCAACAAGATGCACAAGCGGCGGACGCTCGTCGACAGTCCGCAGGTGCGCGGTATGGTGGCCAAGGTGAGCCATTTGGTGCGCATCGTCGAGGACGAGCCAAGCCGGAAGAAGAAATCCTAAGGAAGCGACGCCATGCGACTGAATGAGTTGAGCGACCGTCCGGGCGCGACACGAGCGAGAAAGCGGCTCGGCCGTGGCGTCGGGTCCGGCCTCGGCAAGACCTCCGGGCGCGGCATCAAGGGCCAGAAGGCCCGCGCCGGCGTCGCCATCAAAGGCTTCGAGGGCGGGCAGATGCCGCTGCACCGGCGCCTGCCGAAGCGTGGCTTCAAGAATATCTTCTCCAAGAAGTTCAACGAGCTCAATCTCGGCAAGATCCAGGCCGCGGTCGATGCCGGCCGGCTCGACGGCAAGAAGCCGATCACGGTCGAGGTGCTCAGGGAAGCTGGCCTGATCCGGCGCGTGCATGATGGCGTGCGTCTGCTGGGATTGGGCGAGCTTACCTCGAAGCTCGTCTTCGAGGTGACCGGGGCGTCGCAAGGCGCGATCAAGGCGATCGAGGCGAAAGGCGGCACGGTGACCTTCAAGTCCATCACCGGTCGCGAGAAGCCGGCCGCGGACAAGATCAAGGCCGACAAGCGGGCCGACAAGCGCGCCGCCAAGGCTCAGCCCAAGAGCGGCAAGAAGGCCAAGGCCGAGACCGCGCAAGACGAAGATGCCAAGCCCGAAGAGGGCGAAGCCAAGAAGCCGAAACCGGCCAAGAAAGATACGTCCGAGTGACTTAGAGCGGCGCCTCTCGCCGCTTTGAGCATCCTCGCCCAGGAGTGAAACACCTCGATGGTTTCCGCCGCAGAACAGCTCGTCGCCAATCTCAATTTTGCGGCCTTCGCCAAGGCCGACGAGCTCAAGAAGCGCATCTGGTTCACGCTCGGCGCGCTCTTGATCTACCGGCTCGGCACCTACATCCCGATTCCCGGCATCAATCCGGAGGCGCTTGCCGACGTATTCCGCCAGCAGCAATCCGGCATTCTCGGCATGTTCAACATGCTGTCGGGCGGCGCCATCGGCCGGATGGCGATCTTCGCGCTGAACATCATGCCATATATCTCGGCATCGATCATCATCCAGCTGATGACCACGGTCTCGCCGCATCTCGAGCAATTGAAAAAGGAAGGCGAGCAGGGCAGGCGGCAGATCAACCAATATACCCGCTACGGTACGGTGCTGCTTGCCGCGCTTCAGGGCTATGGCATCGCCGTGGGACTCGAAGGTGCGGGCAACGTGGTGGTCGATCCCGGCTGGTTTTTCCGCATCACCACGGTGATCACGTTGGTCGGGGGCACCGTGTTCCTGATGTGGCTCGGCGAGCAGATCACCGCGCGCGGCGTGGGCAACGGCATCTCGCTGATCATCTTCGCCGGTATTATCGCCGAATTGCCCTCGGCGCTGGTCGGCACACTCGAGCTCGGCCGCCAGGGTGCGCTGTCGGCGGCGTTGATCATCGCTCTCTTCGTCATGGCGATTACGGTGATCGCCGTCATCGTGTTCATGGAGCGGGCCCAGCGGCGGCTTCTGGTGCAATATCCGAAACGCCAAGTCGGCAACCGCATGTTCCAGGGCGACGCCTCGCATCTGCCCCTCAAGCTGAACAGCGCCGGCGTGATCCCGCCGATTTTCGCCTCGTCGCTACTGCTCTTGCCGATTACCGTGGCGAATTTCTCGGCCGGCCAAGGCCCGGAATGGCTGCAGACCGTCACCGCCATGCTCGGACGTGGTCAGCCGCTGCACATATTCATCTATATCGCGCTGATCGTCTTCTTCGCCTTCTTCTACACGGCGGTGGTGTTCAATCCGAAGGACACGGCGGACAACCTGAAGAAATATGGCGGGTTCCTGCCCGGTATCAGGCCCGGCGAGCGCACCGCCGAATATATCGATTATGTGCTCACCAGGATCACCGTGGTCGGCGCCATCTATCTGGCGGCGGTCTGCGTGCTGCCCGAGTTGCTCATTTCCTATTGGGGCGTGCCGTTCTATTTCGGCGGTACCTCGCTGCTGATCGTGGTCAGCGTCACTATGGACACGGTTGCCCAGATCCAAAGTCATCTGCTCGCGCATCAATATGAGGGATTGATCAAGCGGGCGCGGCTCAAGGGAGCGCGGCGGAGATGAACCTGGTCCTGCTCGGCCCTCCCGGCGCGGGCAAGGGAACCCAGGCGAATCGGCTGGAGAACTCCCGATCGCTGGTCAAGCTCTCAACCGGAGACATGCTGCGCGCCGCGGTCGCCACCGGTACCGAGCTCGGGCGCAAGGCGGGCGACATCATGGAACGCGGCCAACTCGTCCCCGACGCACTGGTGATCGATCTGATCGCCGAGCGCATCGACGCCGAGAAGAACGGCGCGGGCTTCATCTTCGACGGCTTCCCTCGCACCATCGCGCAGGCCGAGGCGCTCGACCGGCTGTTCAAGGAAAGGGGCAAGCGGGTCGATAGGGTGATTGTCATGGAGGTGGATGACGAGGCGCTGGTCGAGCGCATCGCCGGCCGCTTCGCCTGCGGCTTTTGCGGCGAGGGTTATCATGACGTGTTTAAGCGGCCCAAAGTTTCCGGGGTGTGCGATGTCTGCGGCAGCGTGGGCTTCGTGCGACGGAAAGACGACAACGAGGAGGTGGTACGGGCCCGGCTCAAGGCCTATCACGCGCAAACCGAGCCCTTGATCGACTATTACACGCGGCAGGGGAAGGTGAAGGCGGTCGACGGCATGGCCGACATCGAGGCGGTTGCCAAGGAGATTGGCGACGCGCTCGACGGGAGGGGGAAATAAGGGAAAAAGCGGGCAAATTCGCCCGGTTGACCTTGTCAAGCGGAATCGCTACATAAGCGCGGCACTCTGCAAGATGGAATGACCGGTCCCCGGGGGTAGCGCCTGTCCGCGGTCGGTCTCGTTGTGTTCCGACTGGGTAAATCCAATTTTAGTTTCAGCACGTTAGCCGTGCGCGAGGAGACGACTACGTGGCCCGAATTGCTGGCGTGAACATCCCGACCAATAAGCGGGTCGAGGTGGCACTCACTTACATCCATGGCATCGGCGACGGCTTCGCCAGGCAAATCTGCCAAAAGGTGGCCATCCCACCGGAGCGGCGGGTGAGCCAATTGACGGAGTCGGAGATCATCCAGATCCGCGAGGTGATCGACCACGACTATGTGGTCGAGGGCGATCTCCGGCGCGAGGTTGCCATGAACATCAAGCGGTTGATGGATCTCGGCTGTTACCGGGGCTTGCGCCACCGCCGCGGATTGCCGGTGCGCGGCCAGCGGACTCATACCAATGCGCGCACGCGGAAAGGGCCGGCCAAGCCGATCGCCGGCAAGAAGAAATAGGCAGTGTTAGAAAGCGCGGCCGAGCTTTCGCTCGCGGCCGGCATCAATCGCAAATGCGGGAATAGAGCATGGCCAAGGACAAAGCGCGGGTTCGTCGCCGCGAAAAGAAGAACATCACCTCGGGCGTCGCCCACGTGCATGCAAGCTTCAACAACACGATGATCACCATCACCGACGCGCAGGGCAACGCCATCTCCTGGTCGTCGGCCGGCACGATGGGCTTCAAGGGATCGCGCAAGTCCACGCCTTATGCTGCGCAGGTGGCCGCCGAGGACGCCGGTAAGAAGGCGATGGAGCATGGCATGAAAAATCTCGAGATCGAAGTGAGGGGACCTGGATCGGGGCGCGAATCGGCGTTGAGGGCGCTTCAGGCGGCGGGCTTCAACATCATCTCAATCCGGGACGTGACACCGATCCCGCACAATGGCTGCCGGCCCCGCAAGCGCCGGCGCGTCTAACCAGAAAGGTATCCCTGACAGAATGTTGCACGAGGACACTCGCAAGTTGGGGCCTTCGGCCCCGCTCACGGATCAAGAAAGGGCTTCACCGGTGCTGCAGAAGAACTGGCAAGATCTCATCAAGCCCACCAAGCTCAACGTCGTTCCGGGCCGCGACCCGCAGCGCTTCGCTACGGTCGTTGCCGAGCCGCTTGAGCGCGGCTTCGGGCTCACGCTCGGCAATGCGCTTCGCCGCGTGCTGCTGTCGTCGCTGCAAGGCGCCGCCATCACGTCGGTGCATATCGACGGTGTGTTGCACGAGTTCTCTTCGATCCCCGGCGTGCGCGAGGACGTGACCGACATCGTCCTCAACATCAAGGAGATCGCGCTCCGCCAGCATGCCGAAGGCATCAAGCGGATGGTGCTGAAGAAGGAAGGGCCTGGCGTCGCCAAGGCTGGCGACATCGAAGGCGGGGCCGACATCGAAATCCTGAACCCCGAGCATGTGATCTGCACGCTCGACCAGGGCGGCTCGATCCGCATGGAGTTCACCACCTCCACCGGCAAGGGCTATGTTCCCGCCGAACGCAATCGGCCTGACGACGCGCCGATCGGCTTCATTCCGGTCGACTCGCTCTACAGCCCGGTGCGTAAAGTCTCCTATCGCGTGGAGAACACCCGCGAGGGGCAGATCCTCGACTACGACAAACTCACCATGGAGATCGAGACCGACGGCTCGGTCAGGCCCGACGACACCGTGGCGCTCGCCGCGCGCATCGTGCAGGACCAGCTTTCGGTATTCGTCAATTTCGAGGAGCCGAAGAAGGAGCAGACCTTCGAGCGGCAGCCGGAGCTCGTGTTCAACGCCGCGCTGCTCAAGAAGGTCGACGAGCTCGAGCTGTCGGTCCGCTCGGCCAATTGTCTCAAGAACGACAACATCGTCTATATCGGCGACCTGATCCAGAAAACGGAAGCCGAGATGCTGCGGACGCCGAATTTCGGACGGAAGTCGCTCAACGAGATCAAGGAAGTGCTGGCTTCGATGGGCTTGCATCTCGGCATGGAAGTGCCGGATTGGCCACCCGAGAATATCGAGGAGTTGGCCAAGCGCTTCGAGGATCATTACTAGGCGGGTCGCAAGTCGGCGACCCGACCTGCGAGAGTTGCCCGGAGGGGACATATGCGTCATCGCAATCAAGGCCGTAAGCTCAACCGCACCGCGACGCACAGAAGCGCGATGCTCGCCAGTCTTGCGACGGCGCTGATCAAGCACGAGCAGATCGTCACCACGTTGCCGAAGGCCAAGGAGTTGCGCCGGGTCGCCGACCGGCTGATCTCGCTCGCCAAGAAGGGCGATTTGCATGCGCGCCGGCTGGCCTTCTCGCGCATCAGGGACGACGCGATGGTGGCCAAGTTGTTCAGCACCCTCGGCCCACGTTATGCGGAGCGTCCCGGCGGTTATACGCGGGTGCTGAAAGCTGGCTTCCGCTACGGCGATTCAGCGCCGATGGCGATCATCGAGCTGGTCGATCGCGACACCGAAGCCAAGGGCCTCGATTCCGGTTCGACCCAGGAGCAGGCCGTCGAGGACGACAAAGCCGCGTAGCAGGCCTTGGATATTCTGGTGCCAGGCGTCAGCTCGACACCCGGGCACCTGATTTCTATTCGTCGTCGCCGTCGTCCTCCTGCTGATCGGAAAGGTCGAGGGCCGCCTTCTTGATGCCCTTGACCCCGTCTTCGAAGATACCGACGATGATCTTCTTCGCTTCGTCGTCGCTCACGCCATTGGCGTCGAACTCGGACTTCCAGACGATCTCGATGCGCTCGGGCTCGTCGTCCTCGCCTACCATGAGCGTCGCTTTGTAGTTCTTGACTGGAAGCGGGCTCTCGATGATCTCGTAGCTGTAGCTGGTGTCGCCTTTTTCGGTCAGCCGCTCCTTGATCTTGCCGCCGTCCCCGAGGGTCAGGATGCGAAACACATCGTCGCCTTCATTGATTTCGTCGCATTGGACGACCGCGGGGTGCCAGTTCTTGATGGCGCAGAAGTCGCCGACCACTCCCCAGACCGCCACCGGCGTTCCGGGTGCCTCCCGTTTCTTCTTGACCTCGATGGCTTCTGCCACGGCGCTGAACGTGAACAGCGCCGCAAAAGCGATCAGGGTCAGTTTGAACATACGCATGCGTTTCTCTCCAGTTTATGGTTATGACTGGCAAACCCGCCATCGCGGGGCATCTTAGTAGAAAGCAGGTGGGGGGCAAACGGCCATTCCTGTTGAATCTGGCCGCAAGAAGGCCAGTTTTGTTTGCAACACCGGGCGCCGCGAATTGATGTATCGAGGCGGCTATTTGCGCGTGCGCGAGACAGGCATCGGACGGACCATGAAAGTTTCGGCAAGTCTATCTTGGAAGGCCGTGCTGGCGTGGCTGCTGGCGGCTGGTACCGCCCTGCTCGCGCTGCCCTCGCCGGACCCAGTGGCGCAGGAGCGGGCGGTGCCCAAGAGCGCCACGGCGATGAAGCAGTCCTTCGCCCCGATCGTGAAGCGGGTGGCGCCGGCGGTGGTCAATGTTTATGTGCGGCACAGGGTCGAGCAGATGGTCTCGCCCTTCTTCAACGACCCATTCTTCGGGCGGTTGTTTGGGGAACGCTTCGGCATCCCGCGCGAGCGCATCCAGAACTCGCTCGGCTCCGGTGTCTTGGTCGGCAGCGACGGAGTAGTGATCACCAACAACCACGTGATCAAGGGGAGCGGCGAGGCGAAGGTCACCGTGGTGCTGGCCGACGGACGCGAGTTTCCGGCCGAGCTGATCCTACAGGACGAGAAGACCGATCTCGCCGTGCTCAGGCTGGACGCCGACGACGTGGAGTTCCCATCGATCGCTTTCGCCGATTCCGACAGTCTCGAGGTCGGCGATTTGGTGCTTGCTATCGGCGATCCGTTCGGCGTCGGTCAGACGGTCACCAGCGGCATCGTTTCGGCGCTGGCGCGCACGCAAGTCGGCATCTCCGACTATCAGTTCTTCATCCAGACCGACGCGGCCATCAATCCCGGCAATTCGGGCGGCGCACTGGTCGACATGTCCGGCGAGCTGGTTGGCATCAATACCGCGATATTTAGCAAGAGCGGCGGTTCGCACGGCATCGGATTTGCGATTCCTTCCAATATGGTGCGGCTCGTGGTTCAGTCGGCGCTGCAAGGCGGCAAGCTGCAACGACCCTGGCTGGGCGCCTCGCTGCAGAACATCACCCCTGACATCGCCGAGTCGCTCGGGCTGAAGACGCCGTCCGGCGCGCTGATCGCCAAGGTGCACGGCAAGGGCCCCGCCGCACTGGCGGGCTTGCGCGCCGGCGACGTGGTGGTGAGCGTCGATGACAAGCTGGTGCAGAACCCGCAAGCCTTCCGCTATCGCTTCGTCACCAAAGGCATTGGCGGCGCGGCGGAGCTCGGGGTGATGCGCAGCGGCGAGAAGGTCAAGACCACGATCAAGCTGATAGCGCCGGTTGAAGACCCGCCGCGCGACGCGCGCGAACTCACCGGCCGTCATCCGCTCACCGGCACCAAGGTCGCCAATCTGTCGCCGGCGGTGGCGCAGGAGGTCGGCCTGGACGACGATACGCGCGACGGCGTGGTCGTCCTGGAGGTCCAGGAACGGACGCCTGCGGCGCGGCTTGGCGTCAGGCGGGGCGATATCGTCGTGGCGGTCAACAACGAGAAAGTGGTTTCGGTGCGGCAGCTGGTGACGGTGCTCGCCATCGGCGGCGGAAGCTGGCGGCTGTCGGTCGAACGCGGCGGCAAAGTGTTCAATCTCGCCATTCAGGGCTGACCGATGAAGAAATCCGCGGCCACTCTGTTCGAAGCTGCGGGACTTGCGGAAAGCGCGCCGCGGCCGCTGGCCGACCGTCTGCGGCCGAAGTCGCTGCAAGAGGTGATCGGCCAGGAGCATCTGCTCGGCGAGCAGGGCATGCTGTCGCGCCTGGTGAAGGCCGGGCGGCTGTCCTCGGTGATCTTCTGGGGACCGCCGGGCACCGGCAAGACCACGGTGGCGCGGCTGCTGGCCGAGGTGACCGATCTCCATTTCGAGCAGATTTCGGCGATTCATTCCGGCGTCGCGGATTTGCGCAAAGTGTTCGACGCGGCTAAAGCCCGGCGCGAGGAGGGGCGGGGCACCTTGCTGTTCGTTGACGAGATCCACCGTTTCAATCGCTCGCAGCAGGACGCCTTCCTGCCGCATATGGAGGACGGCACCATCATTCTGGTCGGCGCCACCACCGAGAACCCGTCCTTCGAGCTGAACTCGGCGCTGTTGTCGCGGGCGAGCGTGCTGGTGTTCAAGCGGCTCGACGATGCGGCGATCGAAACGCTGCTCGAGCGCGCGGAGGCGCATCAAGGCCGCAAGCTGCCGCTCACCGACGATGCCCGGGCGGCGCTCATCAATATGGCCGACGGCGACGGGCGCGGCGCCATCAATCTCGCCGAGGACGTGTTGCTCGCGGTCCCGGCCGGCGCCAAGACGCCGCTCGACCGCGAAGCGTTGGTTCGGCTCGTGCAGCGGCGCGCGCCGATCTACGACAAAAGCCAGGACGGGCATTACAATCTGATCAGCGCGCTGCACAAATCGGTGCGCGGCTCCGATCCCGACGCGGCGCTCTATTGGCTTGCGCGGATGCTGGCCGGCGGCGAGGACCCGCTTTATGTCGCGCGGCGGCTGGTGCGCATGGCGGTCGAGGATATCGGCCTTGCCGATCCGCAGGCGCTGGTGCAGACGCTGGCGGCGAAGGACATCTACGATTTCCTCGGCACCCCGGAAGGGGAGCTGGCGCTGGCCCAAGCCACGATCTATCTGGCGCTGGCGCCGAAATCGAATGCCGCCTATGTGGCATTCGGCCAGGCGCAGCGCGCGGCGGCGGAGTCGGGCTCGCTGTTACCACCGAAGCATATCCTCAACGCGCCGACCAAGCTGATGAAGCAGGAAGGTTACGGAAGCGGCTATGCCTACGACCATAATGAAGATGAGGCTTTCTCGGGCCAGAACTATTTCCCCGAGGAGCTGGAGCGGCAGCTGTTCTATGCGCCGACGCAATACGGCTTCGAGGCCGAACTCAAGGCGCGGCTCAAACGCTTCGCCGAATTGCGTAAGGAGCGAAGCAAAGACTAGCTAGTCGCAAGGGCCGCCTTCGCCGTAGCGGACCACCTTGACCTTCTCGGTGGTGATGAGCGCGCTGCCCATGATCGGCTCGATGGCGGCGATCAGCGCCTCGATCTTGTCCTCGCTGTCGATGATCTCGATCACGAGCGGCAGGTCCTGCGACAGGCGCAGGATCTTGGTCGTGTGCAGGTGGCTGGAATGGCCGAAACCCATCGGCCCGCGCAGCACGGTGGCGCCGGCCAGCCCCATCTCGCGAGCTTTCAGCACGATCGCCTCATAGAGCGGCTGGTGGCCGGCCTTGTCGTCCTCGCCGATGAAGATGCGCAACAGCACTGCGTCACGGGTAAGCGGCATCGGGTTCACCTCAAGGCGTTGAACGAGCTTGCGGCGGCGTAACCGGCCCAGACGGCAAGCAGGCACAGTAGCACCGACAGCATGATATTGGCGCCGGCCCGCCACCAATCGCCGTCCTGGAGCAGCGCAAGCGTCTGCAAGCTGAACGAAGAGAACGTGGTGTAGCCGCCGAGCAGTCCTGCCATGAGCGCAAGGCGCGACGTCGAACCGATGAAGAATTTGCCCTCAGGCGCGGTCAGGGCGGCGATGACGCCGATGAGCAGCGAGCCCGTCACATTGACGATGAGCGTGCCCCAAGGGAAGGTCTCGCCGACGAGCCGCGCCACGACGCCGGACAGCCAATAGCGGGCAACGCCGCCAAGCGCGCTTCCGGCTGCGATCCAAAAATAGACGGCCATGGGTTTCTCGCTCAGAAACGGCGTGGCTTGGCTCCGGCCGACCCTATATAGACCGAGTCGCCGATGTCCATTGATGCGTGGGATGGTAGCAGGCCGAGCGATGCCGAGCGTTGAACAGAAGCGGGTCGCCGCGGGCGAGGACGGCATGCGGCTCGACCGCTGGTTCAAGAAGCATTATGCGGGGCTGCCGCATAGCCGCCTGGAGAAGCTGCTGCGCACCGGGCAAGTGCGGGTGGACGGCTCGCGGGCCAAGGCGAGCACGCGGCTCGAAGCCGGCCAGACCGTGCGGGTTCCGCCACTGCCGGATGTGCCGCCGCCGCTAGCGCCCAAGCACAAGCTCTCGAAGGCCGACCGCGATTTTCTCGCTTCGATCACGCTCTACGAGGACGACGATCTCTTGATCCTCGACAAGCCGTCCGGCCTCGCCGTGCAAGGGGGCACCAAGACGCCGCATCATATCGACCGGCTGCTGGAAGGGATGGGCGACGGGCCCGAGACCAGACCGCGTCTGGTGCACCGGCTCGACCGCGACACGTCCGGCGTGCTGGTGATCGCCAAGCGCCGCTCAGTCGCGGCCAAGCTCGGTCGCGCCTTCCAGACCCGTTCGGTGCGCAAGATCTATTGGGCGTTGGTGCATGGCGTGCCGAAACCGTTGCAAGGCAAGATCGAGGCGGCGCTGGTCAAGGCCGCGGGTCCGGAAGGCGACCGCGTGCGCAAGGCTCGCCCCGGTGAGCAGGAGGTCGCGCAATCGGCGGTGACCTATTATGCGGTGGTGGACCGGGCGGGGCAGAAGGTGGCCTTCGTCTCGCTCAAGCCGGTCACCGGTCGCCAGCACCAGCTCCGCGCGCATATGGCGATCCTCGGCCATCC
>DATICH010000230.1:0-5966 GCA_035456885.1 Methyloceanibacter sp. | reverse complement strand
GCCCGGTCAGGAATTGGCTCGGATTGTCGCTGTTGGCGCTGCGCAGCATGCGGTCGAGCAAGCCCCAGGCGATCAGCGTCATGAAGGCTCCCGGCACACCGTGGCCGGTGCAGTCTCCGACCATCACCGCATAACCTTCGCTGATCGGTTGGAACCAGAAGAAATCGCCGCCGACGATGTCGCGCGGCTCCCAAATCAGAAAATGGTCGGCGGCGACCTCGTCGAGCTCCTGCCGCGCCGGCAGCACCGCGGCCTGGATACGGCTGGCATAGCGCAAGCTTTGCAGGATGAGCTGGTTGGCGGCGGCCGCGCGCTGCTCGCTCTCCTTCACCTCGGTCAGGTCGCTGTAGACCGCGACGGTGCCGCCCGTCTCGGTGCGGCGCTCGCTGATCTGGAGCCAGCGTCCGTCGGAGCGGCGTTGCAACAGCGGCAGGCCGGGGTGACGATGCTCGGCCAGGCGCTGCCGGATCCAACCCTCTTCCCGACCCCTGGCGTCGTGAATGAGGCCGTGCGCCACGGCGCTGCGGATAATCTGCTCGAAGGTCGTGCCCGGCTTCGGCGCACCGTCGCCGAGGTCGAACAGCTCGGCATATTTGTGGTTGCCGAGCACCAGCCGATCCTCGTTGTCGTAGAGCGAAAAACCCTCGGAGATGGTATCGATGGCGTCCGTCAGACGCTGCTCGCTTTCCGCCAAGGCGGCCTGCTCGGCCGTCTTGCGCGCAGTGACCTCGCTCCAGGACCCGATCACCTCAAGCGGATTGCCGTTCTGGTCCCTGACCAGGTGCTGCTCGTCGCTCACCCAGCAATAGATGCCATCGGACTTGCGGAAACGGTACTCGGCGACGTGTCGGCCCTCCTCGAACAGCTTCGCCTGGCCGGCCTCCACTTCGGTGAGATCCTCGGGGTGGACGCGCGAACGCCAAAACTCCGGGTCTTTCAGATATTGGTCAGGCTCGTAGCCGAGCACCCGCTTGATATTGTCACTGACGAAGGTGGGCGCATAGGAGCCGCCCGCTTCGAAGCTGTAGACGACGGCTGGCGCGCCGTGCAGCAAAAGATCGAACCTGGCACGGGCCGCGTTCTCCGCCTGCTCGGCTGCTTTCCGCGAGCTGATATTGCTCCAGGACCCGACGATCTCGACCGGCTCACCCTCGTCGCCGCGCAGGAGATATTGCTCGTCGCTCACCCATGTAATTCCCGTTGCGCTTGCGAAAGCGATACTCGGAGGCGTGCCGCCCCATCTCGAACAGCTTGGCCTGCTCGGCTTCGACTTTGGGTAGGTCCTCGGGATGGACGTTGTTGCGCCAGAAATCGGCGTGCTCGAGATATTTCTCCGGGCAATAGCCGAGTAGCCGCTTAATATTCTCGCTGACGAAGGTCGGCGCGTAGTCGTCTTTCGCCTTGAAACTGTAGATCACCGAAGGTGCGCTCTCGAGCAAGGCCGACAGCCTGGCGCGCGCGGCATCTTCGGCGGCCTCGGCATTCTTGCGGTCGGTGATGTCGCTCCAAGAGCCAACGATCTCGAACGGCTCGCCGCTAGCATCACGGATCAGATGCTGGCGGTCGCTAACCCAGCAATAATGGCCATCCTTCCTGCGGAAGCGGTACTCGGCAGTGTTCCTACCGCGTTCGAACAGCAGCGCCTGATCCGCTTCGATTCCCTCGATGTCCTCGGGATGCACGTGACCGCGCCAGAATTCCGCGTCCTTGAGATATTCGTCAGGGCAGTAACCGAACAGCCGCTTGATATTCTCGCTGACGAAGGTGGGCTGAAAGTCGCCGCTCGCCTTGAAGCTGTAGATCACCGAAGGAGCGGTATCGAGCAGGAGCGCCAGCCGCTCGCGCGCTTGATCCTCCGCCTCCTCGGCGGCTTTGCGCGCGGTGATGTCGCTCCACGAGCCGACCACCTCCAAGGACTCGCCCTGTTCGTCGCGGACCAGATGCTGGTCGTCGTTCACCCAGCAATAGGTGCCGTCCTTCTTGCGGAAGCGATATTCGCAGACATGCTGGTCATGCTCGAACAGGGCACCCATCTCGGCCTCGACGCGCGCCAGGTCGTCGGGATGCACGCGCTCGCGCCAGAAATTCAGATTGTCGAGATATTCGTCGGCGGCATAGCCGAACAGCCGCTTGATGTTCTCGCTGACGAAGGCCGGCGCGAAATCGCCCTTGGCCTCGAAGCTATAGATCACCGCCGGGGACGCATCGAGCAGCCGGGTCAGCCGGGTGGCCGCGGCGGCTTCGACCTCCGCCACATGCCGGCGCTCTTTCTCTTTGTGCTCGCGGGTCGCGTCGGACAAGACACCCTCGACGATGTCTACGACTTTCCGGGAGTCGGTGCCGTCTTGCAGCATCTTAGCAAGCGCCGCGGCAGCAATCTCAGCGTATTTTCTGGAGGATGTCATGCAGGAAGACTGACGCGAGGGATGAAAAACCGAAGGGAACGGCTTGGGTTGTAGGATATTTTCGGCCCGGCGAGAGTCTGTCAATGGCACAACCGCAAGATACTCCAGCCAATGCGGGAAGACTCAAGGCATTGTGCCGCGTCCCATCGCGACACAAGGGCTCGAGGCCCGCGCGGATGTCTACCAGCGCGGGCCTCGTCGTTTCACGATACGAGGGTGTTTCTACTGAGGCGTTTCGGGCGCCGGTGTCTCAGGCGCCGGCGTCTCGGGCTCCGGTGTCGGCTCGGGTGCCGGCGTGGGCTCCGGTGCCGGAGTCGGCTCAGGGGTCGGCGCCGGGGCCGGGGCCTCGGCTGTCCGGCCGATGACGCAATCGAAGAAGCCTGGCTCACCCCATTTGCAGTCGTGTCGCTGGCTCTGAACCACGACAAAAATGGCCGCAATAACAATCAAGATCAGAAGAATTCGCATGCCGGCGCCCTCCCTGTCTGCGTGCTGTAAACTATACGAAGCAAAGTCAAACAAAAAGGCCCGGCGCAATCGATTTCGCGCGAATTTTCACGCTGTTGTCACTCGGCGCAAGCCGTTCCCGCGCCTATATGATAGGGCGCAGCAGGCTTCGGAAAGCGCCATTCCCGGCCAAATCGTGGGGCTGGGCCTGATAATGATGGGTCACCTTCGGATCAAGCGAGCCTCGCCATGCCCCATGTCGCGCCAGGCATTTTTGCGCGCGGCGCTCTTGCTCGCGGCGTCACCCCTACTTCGCTTGGCGCCGGCAGCGGCCGCGGCCAGGCTGGAAGTTAGCGAGGTCGCGCCCGGCGTCTTCGTGCATCAAGGGCGCTACGAGCTGCAATCGCCCGACAATCGGGGCGACATGGCCAATGCCAGCTTCGTGGTCGGCAATGACGCGGTGGCGGTCATCGACACGCTCGGCAGCGCGGTTGCGGGAGGCGAGCTTCGCGAAGCCATTCGCAGGGTGACCGACAAACCGATCAAATATGTGATCAACACGCATATGCATCCCGACCATGTGTTCGGCAACGCAGCCTTCACAGCGGACAACCCTATTTTTGTCGGCCACTACAAGCTCGCGCGCGGCCTCGCCACGAGGGCCGATCGCTATCTCGCCATCAACAAACAGATGCTTGGCGAGCAGGCCTTCGAGGGCATCGAGATCATCCTACCCACGCTTGCCGTGGAGGAGCGCCAAGAGCTCGATCTCGGCGGGCGTAGGCTCGTGCTCGAGGCTCAACCGACCGCGCATACCGACAACGATCTTATCGTCACCGATACGGCCACCAACACGCTATTCCTCGGAGACCTGCTTTTCTCCGTGCATGTGCCGACGCTCGACGGGTCGATCAAGGGCTGGCTGGACCTGTTGGAACAGCTCGGCCAAAGAGATGCCGCCCGGGTCGTGCCTGGCCACGGGCCTCACGCCATGCAACTGCCCGGGGCGCTAGACCCCGAGCGGCGCTACCTTTCGACGATCGCCGCCGATGTCAGAGCGTTGCTCAATCAGGGCAAAACCTTGGAAGACGCGACGAAAACCGCCGGATTTTCCGAGCGCGACGCCTGGAAACTGTTCGAGCAATATCATGTCCGCAATGTCAGTGCGGCCTTCGCAGAGCTGGAATGGGAGTGATATGATGCGCGACGGACTCAGGAGATCGGCCCCATGACCTCACTCGCCAAGACACTCCCTGTCGTCGGCGCTGCCACGCTGGCCGCGCTCGCCCTAGCCGGCCCCGCCAAGGCCGACATCGACGACTGGAAAGTGCTTAAGCAGCAGGCCTTCGGCGATCGCGCCATCCAATCCGAGGATGGCATGGTCGTGCTCGAAGCGCCGCAGGTGGCCGACGATGCCGCGCTGGTGCCGATCACCGTGCGCATCCCACCCCATGTAAATCAGAAACTCAAATCGCTGACTCTGTTCATCGACAAGAATCCGGATCCTAAGATCGCCACCCTTACGTTCGGACCGGCGGCCGGGACCGGGGGCGAACGCAGCTTCGCCACCCGCGTGCGCGTCGAATCGTTCTCGCATGTGCGGGCGGTGCTCGAGACCGAGGACGGCAGCTTGCACATGGCGACCCGCTTCGTCGCGGCGGCCGGCGGCTGCGCGGCCATGCAGGCCAAGGATCCCGATTCCGAGACCGTCGATCTCGGTAAGACGCTGGTGAAGGTCTTCCCACCGGCGCTCGAGCAAAGCCCGATCTGGTCGGCGCAGGTGATGATCAAGCATCCCAACGCCAACGGCATGCAGCTCGACATCAAAACGGCGAATTTCATCCCGGCGCGCTATGTCCGGGAGATGATCGTCAAGCGCGACGGCGAGCTGGTGTTCAAGATGGACGCGACCTTCTCGATCTCGACCAACCCGAATTTCCGCTTCACCTTCGGCCGCGGCGACGACAACAGCCTCGACGTGGTGATCACCGACACCGACCAGACGCGATTCGCTGCCAAGGCCACGCCAAGTGGGTCTTAGCTCCGAAAGCTATTGCTGCTTACTAGAAAAGAAAATGTGCGCCTTGAGGAGGAACTCCTCTGGCTTCTTGAGAAAGAGCGTGCGCGCCGTCTCATTGCCGAAGCAATAGGTCTTACCGCCAAATACGGTGCTCACCGAGCAGTCGGTCTTGATTTCCTTGCCGAGCGCAAGCCCCATCACGCAGTCGCCGTCGAACTCGGCTTCGTCAGGCTCGGCTGCTGCCGCCGAGGCGAGACCAACCAACATTGCTACCGTCAACAGCAAATCCTTGGTCATTGACCCACGTTCCGATGCTCCAAAGCAAAAATTGGTGGGCGCACAAGGACTCGAACCTTGGACCCGCTTATTAAGCGTCCCACGACCCCTTAAGCACTTCAAGGGTCATTCCGACAGATTTCTCTTTCGTTCCCTCATTGAAACGAAAGGGGATCTAGAAAATGTCGGAATGTCTTAAGACTAGCCGGCAGAGAACCTGGACGCACTTCGAGAAAGTGCGATACGGAAATCAATGAAGTCTGCTTAGGGGCGCAATTCAGACATTGCAGACAACCCCACGAATGTGCGCTTAGTGCCAACAGCGGAAATCCAGAAATAGCCAGACCACGAAACTGCGATGCGGACTTTTCACGTGCGGGCCGCTAATCGCCACAGTTGTCATGTCGATGTCAGCCTTGCCGTCGCAATCGAAGCTCGCTTGCGATCCATGCGGCGGATCGATTCGGGCCAAGCGCCAATTTTCATTGTGATTGCATGGCGTCTTTAAAAAATTTTGTTCGTTCCTGTGTTTGTTCAAGCAAGCAGTCCGCAGCGCTTTCGATGAACGCATAGGTGTCCAAATCAGACCATTTAGCGGGGCAAGCCTGGTTTCTGGCCTTAACCCAATCCCGCTGCTCTTCTACGACCGCTGGAACTTGGTCAGGTGGAAGGAAATCTGAACCGACTTGGTGACAGAACGGGTCATGTCTTCAGCTTGTGGCAGCGTGACTCTGCAAGATTTATCATAGCTGAAAACCTCAGCACTGTCCGAATGGGGTTCGGAAGCGATCATTATTGGACTCAATGAGCCTTGCTTC
>DATICH010000229.1:0-2345 GCA_035456885.1 Methyloceanibacter sp. | reverse complement strand
GTCGATGAGTTCGGTATTGCCGCCGTGGTCGTGCTCGGGCGGCACGCCCATCGGCTCGAGCCCCATGCCGCAGATCGGGCAATGGCCGGGTCCCTCTTGCACGATCTCCGGGTGCATCGGGCAGGTGTAGAGTGTGCCCTTGGGCAGGGGCTCCGGCTCTCCGGTCTTGTCGAGATAGCGGGTAGGATCGGCGGCGAATTTGCTGCGGCAGCCGTCGGAGCAGAAATGATAGGTGTGGCCGCCATGCGCCAAGGACGGCTTGCCTGCATTCGGGTCGACCGTCATGCCGCAGACGGGATCGGTGGCGAAATGGGCCTCGGCGCGCCGTTCATTCATGATCGCAAATCCCTGTGGGTTCCACTCTTCATATAGGGATTTGTACTGCTTGCCACACCGGGCCTAGCGTAAAGTGAGCGTGACCCGGGTTGGGGGGCCAATCATGCGCGCATTATTTATAGAGATCGGGTTGGTGCTCGCGATCGCGCTGGGCATCGCGGTTGGCTACATATTTTGGGGAACGCCGACCAATTGGTACGCCGCCGTGCCCGATGTCGCGAAGCTCGGACCGGGCGCGGAAAACGATTTCATTCGCTACGGGAAGGAGCTGATCGTCAACACCCCGCGCTATATCGGCAAGAACGCGACCGACCCGGCCATGCGTTTTGCCGGCAACGACCTGTCCTGCCAGAATTGTCATTTGAATGCCGGGCTGCAGCCCTTCGCCGCGCCGTTCATCTCAACATTCGCGACCTTCCCGATGATGGTGGACGACCAGGTGCTCACGCTCACCGAGCGGATCAATGGCTGCATGCGCCGCAGCCTGAACGGCCGCGACCTGCCGCATGACAGCCGCGAGATGGAAGCCTTGATCGCCTATTTCAAATTCGTCGGCAAAGGCACGCCGGAAGGGGTGCGCATTGCCGGCATGGGCTTGCGGCCGATCGTAGCGCCCAAAGAGCCGCCGGACGCGAGGCGCGGCGAGGGGGTTTACGCCAGGCTGTGCGCCACCTGCCACCAGCCGGACGGCCAAGGCGAGAGAAGCAAGGATGGGATCGGCTACGCCATCCCGCCGCTCTGGGGTGAGGCAAGCTTCAATGCGGCTGCCGGCATGGCCAAGACGGCCTACGCGGCTTCTTATATTCACGACAATATGCCGTTCGGGGTCGACTATCGGGCGCCGGTGCTCACCGTGCAGGAAGCTTGGGACGTCGCTGCCTTCATGATTTCGAAGCCGCACCCTCCGGCACCGCCGGAGGCTTCCCCGGAGCTGAGGTAAGGGGCGGAGCCGCGAATGCGGTAATCGCGGCGATCACTTCCTGCGGGCGGTCGAGCGGAAGGAAATGACCGCCCCCGGCGATCGTCTGCATTTGCGCGCCGGGTATCAGCTTGCGGTCGTGCTCGCGCTCGGCCGGCTTGGCCCAATCCTGGTCGCCCCAAACGAGCAGCACCGGGACCTGAATGCGGCCATAATCCTCGGTCGCTGCTTCCCAGCTTGCCGAATTGCGGAGCAGGCTCAAAAAGGCGCGATAGTGACCGGGCCGGTTACCCACCAGATACATCTCCCTGCCGAGCTCCGGCGGGATGCTGTTGGCGTTGGCCACGCCGCCACGCAGCACCGCGCCCATGATAAAGCTGTTCCTTAGCCGCATCACCGTCTCGCCAATGACGGGGAGGAGCGATGCGTAGGTGACGAACCGTCCGAAAATCGAACTCCGCGCCATGCCGCGGCCCTTGGCGTAGTCGTAGGGATTGATGGCCACTACGCGCGCGACGCGCGGATTGCGTCGCGCCGCGAGGATCAGGCTGATCGAGCCGCCAATCGAGACTCCGGCGAGCGCTACATCGTGGAGGTCGAGCTTGTCGAGAAAGCCTTCGACGGCGTCGGCGAAGAAGTCCGCATCGTAGCGCGCCTGCGGAATATCGGAATAGCCGTGGCCCGGATAGTCGAGCGCATAGACGGTGAAATGCTCGGCGAGCTCCGGAATGACCTTCTCGAACAGATCGAGCTGCGTTCGCAAGGTATGCAGCAGGACCAGCGAGGGACCTTTGCCGGTCTTGATGTAACGCAGCCTGTTGCCGTCGACCTCGACTGTCTGGATCGGAATATTTGGGGCCCATTGGAGTTTTACCGGTGCCTTGGGCCTGGATCTAAAGGCCTCCTGCACGAAGGACAGAAGCCACATGCCGATGCCGATGGCGGCGAAGATCAGCAAGCCCCATAGAATTGCGTCCATAACATTCTCCTCTAAGCATCCACGGCGACATCGCCGCTGATTTCGGCCTGGCACGCCAAGATGTAGCCCTCAGCCTTGTCTTCGCCGGTCAATGCCTCCTCGACGGGCATA
>DATICH010000228.1:0-23084 GCA_035456885.1 Methyloceanibacter sp. | reverse complement strand
ATCGCCGGTCGTGTGCGACATGCGCGGGGCATAGAGTCGCTCATAGTGGAGCGATTGCTGGGTGGCGAGCTGGCCCGGGCCGAGCACATTCTCCAGCCGCCAGATCTGCGCGATGGTGGTGAGGAACAAACGCTGCGGCGTCGCCCATAATTCCATGGCGCGCACGAAGTTCCGCTGGAACACCGACAGCCTGCCGTCGAGCAGCGGGCCGATCAGCATCAGCTGGCCGGTCTGGTAGGAGGTGAGCGCCAGACTCAAGCGGTTGGTGACGAGAAAATCGGCGAAGCCGCGCGAGGTCGAGATGGTGGTCTGCTGTGCTGCTGCTGCTGCGGCTGCGCAGGCGCAGGCTGGGCCGCGCTGTCGGCCGAGGGAGGCGGCGCGCTCGACTCGACGATGGGCTTCGGCGCTCGCGTCCGCTTGGGCTTGCTCGCACGAGCGGTCTTGCTCTTGCCGCGCGACGAGTCTTTTTTCGCTGCCATTTCTCCCTCCGGACCGGTCGATCAGGGCTTGGCCTGGCGCTTGTCGAGCGCCGCCAAACCGTCGGCGAACCCGTCGAACTGCGCCGGCGCACGCACCGCCTGGCCGCTCAGGGCATAGACGGTGATCGAGCCTTTTTGCGATTTCTGCAGGTCGCGCTTCAGATCATCGGCGACGACCAGCACCGCGCTGCAACCTCTAGGCAGGCAGGTCGTGAACGGCATGCGATAGATCTTCACCTCGTCGGGCGAGAATTCGAGACCCTTTTGCAGCGCCACCCCGGTCGGCCCATCGATCCGCAGCACGAGATTGCCCTTGGGCCCGTAGGCGATCGTCACCCGGAACACGAGCTTGTTCGAATCGCGCTCGACCAGCGCCTGGATCAACGAGCAGGTGGGCTTCTCCTCCTTGGACTTGGGCTGATTGCAGACGAGCGACCACTGGCCGAAATTGGCCTCGATCTTGGCCGGTGGCGCCTTTGGCTTCCCGGCGGGAGCTTTCGCCGCCGGCGCGGTTTGCGCCGGCTTGGGTACGGCTGATCCCGGCGCGCCTTGACCTTGTGCCAAGGCGGCGCCCGCGACGACGAGGCCGGCGAAGCCTGCGGCAATCGCGCAAAGTAAATTTCGGCCCATTACGCCCACTCACTACCCCGAACGAATTGCGCCTACCCACGAACTCGATCCCCAACTCTAGCCTCGCGCGTGACAAGGTCGAAGCCTTAAATACTCAAGCGAAAGCGGAAAAAATGACACTCCGAAACCGCGGGTAACATTCGCGTGTGGTCGCCTTGTCTGGCCGATGGCGCCCTTCGATACTGAGGGCCTCTGTACTTCCAGCAAGAGGGTTGTGTCATGAAAGTTTCGGTTCGTTCAGGTGCGTCGATCGCCGCTGCGGCGGCTCTCCTGATCCTTGGCGGCGCCGTCGCCGCCCCGGCCCAGGCTGCCGAAGAAGGCAAGGGCCATTGCATGGGCGCCAATGCCTGTAAGGGCAAGAGCGACTGCAAGACCGCGAAGAATGACTGCTCGGGCATGAACGCCTGCAAAGGTCAGGGTTATCTCACCATGACCAAGGAAGAGTGCGACAAGATCGAGGGCGCGACCTTCGAGGCCGCCGGCTAACCCACGACAAGATCATGTGTCTCATCCCTCCCCTCGCGGGGGGAGGGATGATTTCTCCCGGAACTTATCCCCGCGCTCCGCACCGCGCTTAGACTCTGCCCACCTCGTCTCTGAGGGCGTTCTCATGAGGCGTCATGATGGCGGGACGGGGTGCGGCGCCTGCGGGCTTGGTTCGCAGCCATGCACTCGGGCCGCGTCGGGGCACCCCTCGGGGCCACTACGGGCCCCCGGCAGGAGCTGCCTGACGACTTGGCCTCGCGCGCGAGCGCGGTAAGGCCAATCGAAAGCGGGGCCCGGTGCCGCGTAAGACGCCGCTTGTGGCGCGCCGGAAGGCGCCCGCCGTCTCCGGCAACGGAGGCGGACACCAAAGGTTTGCGCTTTTCGGCGCGCCGCCCCTCGATCCTTCGAGACTCCTTCGGCCCTCCTCAGGATGGGGAAAAAGCAGCATAGGCCGGACGCCTAAACCGCGCCGCGGCAACGTGCTGGCGCGTGCGCGGCCAGGAACCGGGGCCGCGGCCCAGCCGTTGCCTCTCCAAGCCCAAACCAACGAAGGAGGCTTCGATGCAAATTGCTGGCTTCCACACATTGCGCAATGGCGCGCTGGCGCTGGCGCTGGTGACCGCTGCGGCATTCGCGCCGCAAGCGGCGACGGCAGGCTCGCTCCAGGAGCGCGGCGATTTCGGCGGTACGTGGACTCCAATCGCCCCGAGCGACCACTACCACTGGCGCTATGCCGACGTTTATTTGGACGACGAACCGCCGGTTCTTGTGGCGCCACCCGATGCCGAAGGTCCGCCGGTCTACGATCCCGGCTATTACGGGCCGCCGGCCTATCAAGACGACGGGCTCGGCGTCACCTTGGCAGCGCCCGATGTCGGGATTGCGGTCGGCATCGACTAGCGCGAATCGAAAGACGAACTCGTGCTGATCGTCGGTGGAGTTGCGGCGCTGACCGCCATCGCGGTCTATTTGGCTTGGCACTTTCTGCGCCAATGGCGTTTCGCCGCGAAACGGCGGGATGCGCGGCGAGGTGTCGGCGGCGAGCGCAGCCGTGCGGCGGACGGCGCAAGCCCGGCGCGCGAATTCGTGCCGTCGGAATGATCATTCGCGGCTACTTGCCGAGCCTGGTGCCGGCTTTGGTCTGGAGCCTCCAGCCGCGGGCCGCGAGCTGCGAGGTGGCAAGCTTGCTTGCCTGGCCGGTGATCCAGATCTGCCCGCCCCCGCCACCCGCCACCAGACCCTCCAGCGGAGGCGACCAATAAAGATAATCGACCGGCAAGACGCTGACCGTACCCTTGGCGGTTTGCAGCATCGGCGCGGCGCCGATCCGCACGAAAGCGCTGACCGGCGCGACGTTCTTGTCGTAGAGCGCGATCAGCTCGGCCTGCCGGCGATAGAAGAAGCCCATTTCGATGCTCTGGGCTCTGGCCGCGCTCTCGAGAAAGATCGCCCGCCCGTCGGCGCCATCGAGCTGCTTGAGCGCGACGACGATGATTGCCTTGTCGGTCGGGCTCAGATTGGGGTTGGCGTAAAAGGCTTCGACCGGCGCGCCGGTGATGCCCATCGCCGCCAGGAATTGGCGGCCGGTCTGTTCGAGCTGCGCCGCCGTCTTGTCGCGCAGCGCCTCGCGCAGTTTCTGGCTGGTGCTGGTGGCGCTGATGGCGATGCCGGCGCCGCCGGTGACGAAAGCAAAGCCGACATTGGTGGTGGTTTCACCGATCGCATTGGCGGTGGCGAGCCGCGTCAACTCGTCTGCGAGCGGCGGAAAGCGGGTATTGGGATCGACGCCGAAATCGAAGGCGAGCTTGCGCCGCGCGGTAGCGCCGCCGGTGAGCGATGGGATCAGCTTCTCCTTGTTTGGGTCGGTCGCCGCCATCGAGGCGTCGACGCTGCCGAACAGATTGCCGATGCCCTGCACCGTGTCGCCGATGGTCTTGCCGGGTTGAGTGATGAGACCCTTGGCGGTGCCGAGCGGCTTCAATGCAGTGCGCCCCGCGGCCTCCACCAGCGTGCCGGCGCTGTCGATCTGCGCGAGCTTCGCGGTCGCGGCGATCTCGCGCGCACGAATGCGCATCAGATCGGAACCTTCTATCGTGAACGGGCCCCACGCGGTGTCGACCCGGAACACATATTGGAAATTGGCGAGACCGACTTGGTTGGCGACGGTGTAGTTGGGGCTGCGGAGCAGGTCGGGCGGCAGCACTTGGCTCGCCTGGAACGTCGGCGGCTGTTCGTATTGTCCGGCGTCGGCGCTGAAAAGGGTGGACGCCAAGGCGGCGGCGAACGCCAGGAGCGCGTGCCAGCCGAACGAACGCCGAACGAAACTATCCACTTGAAGGACCCCCGACCCCGGCCTCGCGGCCGAAGGCCGGAGTTTAGCGCCAGAAGCGGCCGCCGAGAAAGACCCCTATTTGAACAGCGCGAAATAGATCACATAGAGCCAGCTGAAGATGCCGTGGATGATGGCCCACAAGATCGAGTGGTTGTTGGTGTAGGAAATGGCGATCGCCAGCGCCGTACCGAAGCTGATGCCATATTTGGCGCCTTCCATGCGATAGTTGTAGACCACACCGTTCATTCGTCTCCCTCCTGCGAATCGCGGATTTGCGTGAAGCGAACTATAGGGCTTCAAGCGCCAGAAAAATGGAGGCAAAGGGAGTGACGCCATGAGAGCAAGGCTCTTCGCCCTGATCGTCGGTTTGCTCGCATCTCTGTTCGGGGCCGGGCTAATGCTCGCGCGTGAGCCTGACGATCACCAGGAGGTCAGCACCCAGAAGCTGATCGAGCAGGCGCTTGCCGGCGAAGCCGGCAAGGAAGTGGTGGCGCAAACCTACGAGTTCCTACCCGGCATGGTGCTGCCATGGCACATCCATCCCGACGCGCATGAGATCGCCTATGTCATCGAAGGCACGCTGACCTTCGAGCGGGAAGGAGCAGCACCGGTCGAGATCAAGGCCGGTGGCGCCGATTATTTACCGCCGAATGTGGTCCATCGCGGCATCAACAACACCGACAAGCCGGTGAAGCTGTTCGTCGTCAGGATCAAGCCGAAAGAAAAACCTTTGGTCGAGGAGGTGGCCCCGCCGCGATGAACCGATCTATGCGATCAACTCACTCGCCGCTTGCGCCAGAGCGTATAGAAGCCGACGGCCCAAGCCGCGAGCGCGACCACCCAATGGAACCGGTTGACCCGCTCGTTGAGCATCATGCCGAGATGCATCGTGGTGAAGCTGCCGAGCACGGCGAGCCCGGCGTAGAAGGCGGCGAAAGCGAGCACGAAGGCAAGCGAATAGCGCGGGCGGAAGAAGCCGATGAAGGTGCCGGCAAGTCCCCAGACGAGATTGGTTGCGGCCAGCAGGGGGCCGATGCGGAACCCGAGCGCGAAATTCTCCGGGTCGCTGTCGAAGCCGTAATAGGCGTAGGCCAGCAGGACCAGCACACCCTGCGCCAGGAAATAGACGCTGAGCCGCGCGGCCCACACCACGATCGGCCAGGTCGTGTGCTCGGCGGCGTTCCCCGCAGTTTCATGGTCCGCCATGGCGCCAGTCCCCCCGAACCCGCGAAACGGCCAGCAAGAACCTTATCCGATCCGAACCGGCAGGACCATGCAGCTACTGCCTTGCGCCCGCGCCGGATTGCATTTAACCAACCCTCGCGTAACTCGGCGTGCCGGCGCGGGAACCCGGGCGGGCTAACGGAAGGGGATGTTCATGACGCGTAGTCGTATTGCGCTGGTCGGCGCGGGCCAGATCGGCGGCACTTTGGCTCATCTCGCCGGCATCAGGGAACTTGGCGAAGTCGTACTGTTCGACGTGGTGGACGGCGTGCCCCAGGGCAAGGCGCTGGACCTCTCCCAATCCGCCCCGGTCGAGGGCTATGTGCCCCAAATGAAGGGCACCAACGAATATGCCGAGCTGAAGGATTCCGACGTGGTGATCGTAACCGCCGGCGTCCCGCGCAAGCCTGGCATGAGCCGCGACGACCTGCTGGAGATCAACCTCAAGGTGATGGAGCAGGTTGGCGCGGGCTTGCGGAAATATTGTCCGGAGGCCTTCGTCATTTGCGTCACCAACCCGCTCGACGCCATGGTCTGGGCGCTCCAGAAGACCAGCGGACTGCCGCGCAACAAGGTGGTCGGCATGGCCGGCGTGCTTGACGCGGCGCGTTTCCGCTTCTTCCTCTCCCAGGAATTCGACGTCAGCCCCGAGGATATCAGTACGATGGTGATGGGCGGCCACGGCGACACCATGGTGCCGCTGATCCGCTACTCCTCGGTCGCCGGCATCCCCCTCGCCGACCTCGTCAAGATGCGTTGGATCACCCAGAAGCGCCTCGACGATATCGTGCAGCGGACCCGGGACGGGGGCGCCGAGATCGTCGGCCTGCTCAAGACCGGCTCCGCCTTCTACGCACCGGCCGCCGCCGCCTTGGAAATGGCCGAGTCCTATCTCAAGAACCAGAAGCGGGTGCTTCCCTGTGCCGCCTATCTCAACGGCGAATATGGCGTTAAGGGGCTCTACGCAGGCGTCCCCATCATCATCGGCGCCAAGGGTGTGGAGCGGGTCATCGAGCTCGACCTTAGCTCGGCCGAACGTGACGCTTTCATGCATTCAGTCGAGTCGGTCCGCGCCCTAGTCGAATTGTGTCAAAGGATCGCGCCGAGCCTCGCCACCGCCTAGAAGCCGCCACCCATGAACATTCACGAATATCAGGCCAAGGACTTGCTGCGCACCTATGGCGCGCCGGTCGCCGAAGGCCGCGTCGCCGATAGCCCCCGGGAGGCCGCCGCCCATGCCGAAGCGCTCGGCGGCGAGGCTTTTGTAGTGAAAGCGCAGATTCACGCCGGCGGCCGCGGCAAGGGCGGCGGCATCAAATTGGTCAAGACCTTGCAGGAGTTGCATGCCGAGGCCGACCGCATGCTCGGCAAGCCCTTGGTCACGCCGCAGACCGGGCCCAAGGGCCGTCTGGTGCGCCGCGTCTATGTGGTCAAGGACGCGACCATCGCGCGCGAGCTCTATCTCTCGCTTTTGGTTGATCGCGGCTCGGGCCGGATTGCGTTCGTGGCTTCGACCGAGGGCGGTGTCGACATCGAGGCCGTGGCGGCCAACACGCCGGACAAGATCTTCACCTTGAGCGTCGATCCCGCCTCGGGCATCAGCGACTTCCACGGCCGCGTCATCGCCTCCGCGCTCAAGCTCGAAGGCCCGCTCGCCAAGCAATGCGGCGCGCTGGTGAAGGCGCTTTACAAACTGTTCGCCGAGAAGGACGCGAGCCTGATCGAGATCAACCCGCTGGTGGTGACCAAGGAAGGCAATCTGCTCTGCCTCGACGCCAAGATCGGCTTCGACGACAACGCGTTGTTCCGCCACGCCGATATCGCCGCGCTGCGCGATATTCATGAGGAGGATCCCGCCGAGGTCGAGGCGGGAAATCTCGGCCTGTCTTATGTGAAGCTCGACGGTTCGATCGGCTGCATGGTGAATGGCGCCGGTCTCGCCATGGCCACCATGGACATCATCAAACTCTACGGCGGCGAGCCTGCCAATTTCCTCGACGTCGGCGGCGGCGCCACCAAAGAGCGCGTGACGGAAGCCTTCAAGATCATCCTGTCCGACCCGCATGTGAAAGCCATCCTGGTCAACATCTTCGGCGGCATCATGCGTTGCGACGTGATCGCCGAGGGCGTGATCGCCGCCGCCCGGGAGATGCATATTACCGTGCCGCTGGTGGTCAGGCTCGAAGGCACCAATGTCGAGCGCGGCAAAGAGCTCCTGCGCGACTCGGGTCTTGCCATCATCCCCGCCGACGACCTCGACGACGCCGCCAAGAAGGCCGTTGCCGCAGTGCAGGCCGCAGCTTGAACGTCCGACCTGGTGTGATCCTTGCAGCCTTTCCTGTCACAAGCCGTTTTCCCTAACCTGTTAGCATTTCATCATGTCAGTCCTGGTCGATAGCAACACGCGCGTCATCTGCCAGGGCTTCACCGGCGCGCAAGGCAGCTTTCACTCCGAGCAGGCCATCGCCTACGGCACGCGCATGGTGGGCGGCGTCACGCCAGGCAAAGGCGGCACCACCCATCTCGGCCTCCCCGTCTTCGACACCGTGAAGGACGCGGTTGCGGCGACCGACGCCGATGCGAGCGCGGTTTATGTGCCGCCGGCCTTTGCCGCCGATGCGATCCTCGAGGCGATCGACGCCGGCATTCCCCTGGTGGTCTGTATCACCGAGGGCGTGCCGGTGCTCGACATGGTGAAGGTGAAGCGCGCGCTGTGCGGCTCCAGCACCCGGCTGATCGGCCCGAACTGCCCTGGCATCATCACGCCGGGCGAATGCAAGATCGGCATCATGCCGGGCCATATCCACAAGCCGGGCAAGGTCGGCATCGTCTCGCGTTCGGGCACCCTCACCTATGAGGCGGTGTCGCAGACCACCGCGGTCGGGCTCGGCCAATCGACCTGCATCGGCATCGGCGGCGATCCCGTCAACGGCACCAATTTCGTCGACGCGCTGTCGCTGTTCCTCGAGGACGACGCAACCGAGGCCATTATCATGATCGGCGAGATCGGCGGCAGTGCCGAGGAGGATGGCGCCGAGTTCCTGATCAAGTCGGGCAATAACAAGCCGGTGGTCGGTTTTGTGGCCGGATCGACCGCGCCGCCCGGCCGCCGCATGGGCCATGCCGGTGCCGTCATCTCAGGCGGCAAAGGCGACGCAAAGCATAAAATTGAGGCAATGCGCGACGCCGGAATTGTGGTGGCGAACTCGCCCGCGGCCCTTGGAACGACCCTTGCACAATTATTACATGTGCAGTGAGGCGGGCGCCCAAAGCTCGCCTTGTTTGCCCGGCAGGCCGGTAGCCCTTCAACCACCGGCAGGGTTGACCCGATGACACGACATGAACTGAACGAGGTGTTTCTCCGCACGTCGTTCTTGCAGGGCGCCAACGCGACCTATTTGGCGCAGCTACACGCCCGCTACGAACAGAATCCAGCCTCCGTCGGTCCTGAGTGGCGCTCCTTTTTCGCCAGTCTCGACGATCACAGGGACGACGTTCTCGCCGAGGCGCGCGGCCCCTCCTGGGCGCCTTCGGACGGGGCGGCGCTCGCCCCCGCGCTCCCCGCAGGCGCCTTTACCGAGCAAGAGGCCCTAGCAGCTGCCCGCGACACGCTGGGCGCGCGCATGCTGATCCGCAACTACCGCACGCGCGGCCACCTCGCCGCCAAGCTCGATCCGCTCGAGCTCGTCACCCGGCGCGAGCACGCGGAGCTCAAACCCAGAACCTACGGCTTCACCAAAGCGGACTACGACCGGCCGATCTATATCGGCGGCGCCTTCGGCCTCGAATTTGCGACCTTGCGCGAAATCCTCGCCATCCTGAAGCACACCTATAGCGGCCATATCGGCGTCGAATACATGCACATCTCCGACCCCGAGCAACGCGCCTGGATCCAAGAGCGCATCGAGGGCAGAGATGTCGCCTTCACCGCCAAGGGAAAGGTCGCGATCTTGAAGAAGCTGATCGAGGCAGAAAGCTTCGAGCGCTTCCTCGACGTCAAATATACCGGCACCAAGCGCTTCGGGCTCGACGGCGGCGAGTCGATAGTGCCGGCGCTGGAGCAGATCATCAAGCGGGGCGGCCAGCTCGGCGTGAACGAGATCGTCATCGGCATGCCGCATCGGGGGCGACTTAACGTGCTCGCCAACGTCATGGCCAAGCCTTACCGGGCGATCTTCAACGAGTTCAGAGGCGGCTCGGCACATCCCGACGACGTCGAGGGCTCGGGCGACGTGAAGTACCATCTCGGCGCCTCCTCCGACCGCGAGTTCGACCAGAACCGCGTGCATCTGTCGCTGACCGCCAACCCCTCGCATCTGGAGATCGTCGATCCCGTGGTGCTCGGCAAGGTGCGCGCCAAGCAGGATCAGCGCAAGGACGACGACCGGAAGGAAGTGCTGCCGCTCCTGTTGCATGGCGATGCAGCCTTCGCCGGCCAAGGTGTGGTCGCGGAGTGCCTTGGACTGTCCGGCTTGCGCGGCCACCGCACCGGCGGCTCGCTGCATTTCATCGTCAACAACCAGATCGGCTTCACTACCGCGCCGCGCTTCTCGCGCTCCTCCCCTTACCCCTCCGACGTCGCCAAGATGATCGACTCGCCGATCTTCCACGTGAACGGCGACGACCCGGAGGCTGTGGTGCATGTGGCCAAGATCGCCATCGAGTTCCGCCAGCGCTTCCGCAAGCCGGTCGTCATCGACATGTTCTGCTACCGCCGCCACGGCCACAACGAGGCGGACGAGCCGGCTTTCACCCAGCCGCTGATGTATCAGCGCATTGGCAAGCATCCGAGCGTGGTGCAGACCTACTCCGACCGGCTGATCGAGCAGGGCCTTCTGACCCGCGCCGAAGTCGAGAAGATGCAGGCTGGTTTCCGCGCCTATCTGGAGGAGGAATTCGCCGCCGGAGAATCCTATCGGCCGAACCGCGCCGACTGGCTCGACGGCAAATGGTCCGGCATCGGCCATGCCGAGGAGGGTGCGCGCCGCGGCGTAACCGGCGTCGATCTCGATCTGCTGAAGGAGGTCGGCCGCAAGCTAACCTCTTTTCCCAAGAGCTTCACCCCGCACAAGACAGTCGCCCGCATCCTCGCCAATCGCCGCAAGATGATCGACGAAGGCAAGGGTATCGACTGGGCCACTGCGGAGGCGCTGGCCTTCGGCACGCTGCTGGTCGAGCGCTATCCGGTCCGCCTCTCTGGCCAGGACTCCGAACGCGGCACCTTTTCCCAGCGCCATGCCGTGCTGATGGACCAGGTCAACGAGAAGAAATTCACGCCGCTCAAACATCTCTCCAAGGACCAGGCGCCGTTCGAGGTGATCAACTCGATGCTCTCGGAGGAGGCCGTGCTCGGCTTCGAATATGGCTATAGCCTCGCCGAGCCCAATGCACTCGTGTTGTGGGAGGCGCAATTCGGCGATTTCGCCAATGGCGCCCAGGTCGTGGTCGACCAATTCATCTCCTCGGGCGAGCGGAAGTGGCTGCGCATGTCCGGCCTCGTCCTGCTCCTCCCGCATGGCTACGAGGGGCAAGGGCCCGAGCATTCCTCGGCAAGGCTCGAGCGTTACCTCCAGCTTTGCGCCGAGGATAATTGGCAGATCGCTAATTGCACCACGCCCGCCAACTATTTCCATATTTTGCGGCGCCAACTGCACCGTCAGTTCCGCAAGCCGCTGGTGCTGATGACGCCGAAGTCGCTGCTCCGTCACAAGCGTGTGGTATCGAGCCTGGAGCAGTTTGGCCCGGATTCGAGCTTCCACCGCCTGCTATGGGACGATGCGCAGTTCCTCCCCGACCAGGCGATCAAGCTGGTGCCGGATGAGAAGATCAGGCGTGTCGTGCTCTGCTCCGGCAAGGTCTATTACGATCTTTATGAAGAGCGCGAGAAGCGCGGTGTCGACGATGTCTATCTGCTGCGCGTCGAGCAGCTCTATCCCTTCCCGGCCAGGGCCTTGATCCACGAACTGTCCCGCTTCAAGGAAGCGGAGATGATCTGGTGTCAAGAGGAGCCCAAAAATATGGGCGCCTGGAGCTTCATCGAGCCCAATCTCGAATGGGTGCTGGACCATATCCAGGCCAAGCACCGGCGTCCGCGTTATGTTGGGCGCCCGAGTTCCGCGGCAACGGCAACCGGCCTGATGACCAAGCATTTACGTGAGTTGAAAGCGTTTCTCGAAGAGGCGCTGTCCTAGGCGGAGCGGCAGAGGCGATAGGCCATGGCGACTGAGATCCGGGTGCCGACTTTGGGCGAATCCGTCGTCGAGGCGACGGTCGGCCAATGGTTCAAGCAGGCGGGCGAGGCGGTCAGCGCCGACGAGCCGCTGGTCGAGCTTGAGACCGACAAGGTCACGGTCGAGGTGCCGGCGCCGGCCTCGGGCGTGCTTTCGGAGATCGCCGTGAAGCCCGGCGAGACCGTCGCCGTGGGCGCCCTCTTGGGCGCCATCAGCGACGGCGACGGGAAGGCCAAGCCCGCTCAAGCCAAGCCGCAACCGGCCGCTGCCGAACCCGTCATGGCCGAGACCTCTACGCGCGCCGACGAGCCTGTGCTCCGTCCGCCGCCGCCGGCCGAGCCGAAACAGCTCGAGCGCGAGCCACAGCGCCGCGAAGAGGTGAGCGGCGAGGAAATGCCGCCGTCCCCCGCCGCGCGCAAGATCATGGCGGAAGCCGGGCTTGGCGCGCACGACGCAAAGGGCTCGGGGCGACGCGGCCAGGTTCTAAAGCACGATGCGCTCGGCGCGGTCGAGCGCGCCGCCAAGACTCTGCTGGAAAAGGAGCGCAAACCCAAGGCGCCCCCTCAGCCGCTCGCCCCGGTCATGCAAGACGACGCCGCACGCGAGGAGCGCGTGCGCATGACCCGGCTGCGCCAGACCATCGCCAAACGGCTGAAGGAAGCGCAGGACTCCGCCGCCATGCTCACCACGTTCAACGACGTGGACATGAGCGCCGTAATGCAACTCCGGAAGGATTATCGCGAAGCGTTCGAGAAGAAGCACGGCGTCAAGCTCGGCTTCATGGGCTTCTTCGTCAAAGCAGTGGTCGCGGCGCTGAAGGACATCCCAGCGGTCAACGCCGAGATCGACGGCGAGGATATCGTCTATAAGAACTACTACCATATCGGCGTCGCCGTTGGCACCGAACGCGGCTTGGTCGTGCCGGTCGTGCGCGACGCCGATAAGATGAGCCTCGCCGAGATCGAAGCGGCGATCGCCGATTTCGGCAAGCGGGCGCGCGACGGCAAGCTGGCGCTCGAAGAGATGCAAGGCGGCACCTTCACCATCTCTAATGGCGGCATCTACGGATCGCTGCTCTCAACCCCCATCCTCAACGCACCGCAATCCGGCATTCTCGGCATGCATCGCATCGAGGAGCGCGCGGTGGTGCGCGACGGCCAGATCGTGGCGCGGCCGATGATGTATCTCGCGCTGTCCTACGACCACCGCCTGGTCGACGGTAAAGAGGCTGTCACCTTCCTGGTGCATATCAAGGAGTCGCTCGAGGACCCGAAGCGCCTCGTGCTCGATCTATGAGTCCGTAAGTGCTGCTGCCGCAGCCGATTTGTGCTAAGCCGCTCGCCAATGTCCCAATATGACCTCATCGTCATCGGCACCGGACCCGGCGGCTATGTCTGCGCCATTCGGGCCGCGCAACTCGGCATGAAGGTCGCGGTGGTGGAGAAGCGCGCCACCCATGGCGGCACTTGCCTCAATGTCGGCTGCATCCCCTCCAAGGCCCTGCTGCATGCGAGCGAACGCTACGCCGAAGCGGCCGACGGCTTCGCCGCCATGGGCATCAAGGTGAAGCCCGAGCTCGATCTATCTGCCATGCTCGCCTTCAAGGATCAGGGCGTGAAAGGCAATGTCGACGGCGTCGCCTTCCTGCTGAAGAAGCACAAGATCGACCACTTTCACGGCTCCGGCCGCATCCTGGGACCCGGCAAGGTCGAGGTTACCTTCATCAATGGCGAGAAGCAGGTGGTCGAGGCGAAGGCCATCGCCATCGCCACGGGCTCGGAGGTGGCAAACCTGCCTGGCATCACCATCGACGAGAAGCGCGTCATCTCCTCGACCGGCGCGCTGTCGCTGCCCGAGGTGCCGAAGCGCATGGTGGTGATCGGCGCCGGCTATATCGGGCTTGAGCTCGGCTCGGTCTGGTCGCGGCTCGGCTCGGAGGTCACCGTGGTGGAGATGCTCGACCGCGTCGCGCCGGGCCTCGACGCCGAGGTGGCCAAGCAGCTACAGCGCACCCTCGCCAAGCAAGGCCTCGCGTTCAAGCTCGGCATGAAGGTCGTCAACGTCGATGCCAAGGGCAAGAGCCTCAAACTCACCCTCGAGCCGGCCAAAGGCGGCAAGCAGGAGCCGCTCGAATGCGACGTCGTGCTGGTCGCCGTCGGCCGCGTGCCGAATACACAAGGGCTCGGCCTCGCCGAAGCAGGGGTGAAAACCGACAATCGCGGCAGGATTATCGTCGATGAGAAATTCGCCACCAGCGTGAATGGCGTCTACGCCATTGGCGACGTGATCAAGGGCCCGATGCTCGCGCACAAAGCCGAGGACGAAGGCATTGCGCTCGCCGAGATTCTCGGGGGCCAGGCGGGGCACGTGAATTACGACGTGATCCCGAGCGTGATCTACACCGCGCCGGAGGTGGCCTCCGTGGGCAAGAGCGAGGAGGAGCTGAAGGAAGCGGGCATCGCCTATCGGGCCGGCAAGTTCCCCTTCACGGCAAACGGCCGCGCCAAGGTCAACCGCACCACCGAAGGCTTCGTCAAAATTCTCGCCGAGGAAGCCACCGACAAGGTGCTCGGCGTGCATATCATCGGCGCCGACGCCGGCACGATGATCGCCGAGGCGGCAGTGCTCATGGAGTTCGGCGGGTCGGCCGAGGATCTGGCCCGCACCTGCCACGCGCACCCGACCCTGAACGAGGCCGTCAAAGAGGCGGCGCTCGCCGTCGACAAGCGCCCGATCCATATGTGAACTTCGGCCTGCTGCCACTACATAGACTGCAGGGCGGTTCGCCCCGATGGGCAGCCGCAGCCACCGGAGGAAATGTCATGGGCGAATTCGTCAAGGCCGCGAATGCGGATGAAATCGCTCCCGGAGCCTGCCGCCTCGTGGTGCTCAAGGGCAAGGAAGTCGTGCTGTTCAATGTCGCCGGCGAGTTCTTCGCTCTCGACAATCTCTGCACGCATGAGGAAGGGCCTTTATGCGAAGGCGAGATCGAGGGATACGAGGTGACCTGCCCTTGGCACGGCGCCAAATTCGACATCCGGACCGGCGAGGTCCTGCAAGACCCGGCCTATGACGCTGTGGCGCGCCACAATGTGCGCGTCACCGGCTCCGATATCGAGGTCGAGGTCTAGCGAGCCGCGGCGTTCGGCGTATCGGCCAGCACCGCGCCGATCAGCGCGGCGAAACCGGCAAGCTCCACCAGCGAAATGATCGCGTGGCCCCATTCCCAGCGCGCGCGATAGGAGGTCCAGTCGGCCGGCACGGGCCCATCGACCCATTTCGCCAGCTCGACATTGACCGGATAGACCAGCACCCACCACAGCACCAGCGCCAACGCGAACAATGCGGCGGCGGAAAGCGCGAGCTTGAAACCAGGCCGGCCGTGCTCACGCACGAAATAGGCATGCAATCCGAGCACGATGACGGTCGCCACGAAGATCACCGCGCCTATGGAACCGAAGGCGGCGTAAAGCCCGCCCTGCACCGTCGAGCCGACCCAGAGATATTGGTCCCACCCCATGCGCGACGGCAATTGAGCCAAGTGACAGACGCCGAATCCTAGAGTCAGCGCCGCGAGGATCAACGCAGCGAATCGAATGCCCTTAATCAGCATGCCTCGTGACTACCTCAATCCAGGGTGCGGCGGAAGCGGAACAACGCCAGCCCCATGGCAATCAACATAAACAGAACGAGTGCGAGCACATCCATCTGCATGTCGGCGAAGCCGATGCCCTTCAAGGTAATGCCGCGCACGATACGCAGAAAGTGAGTGAGCGGCAGCACCTCGCCGATTGCCTGCGCCCAGTCCGGCATGCCCCGAAACGGGAACATGAAGCCAGACAGCAGGATATTGGGCAGGAAGAAGAAGAAGGTCATCTGCACCGCCTGAAGCTGGTTCTCGGCAACGGTGGAGAAGGTGTAGCCAACGGCGAGATTGGCGGCGGCGAACAAGGTCGACAGCGCCACCAGCAGCCAAACGCTGCCCATGATCGGCACGCCGAACAGCACATGCGCCGCGCCGAGAATGATGGTCATTTGCACGAAGCCGACCAGCACGAAAGGCGCGATTTTTCCCAGCATGATCTCGACCGGCTTGATCGGCATGGCAAGCAAGCTCTCCATGGTGCCGCGCTCGATCTCGCGCGTCACCGCCAGTGCGGTGAACATCATCATGGTCATGGTCAAGACAACGCCGAGCAGGCCGGGCACGATGTTGTATTGGGTGATGGCCTCCGGGTTGTAGCGGTTCTGCAGGGTGATCTCGAACGGCGCCACGCTTTTGGTGACGGTGGCGTCGGGCCCGCGCAATTCACGCTTGAGCGCGCTGTCGATCAGTCCCTGGAGCGAGGACACGGCGGTGCCAGTCGCCACTGGATCGGTCGCGTCGGCGATGACCAGCACTTGAGGCCGGTCGCCTCTCCGCAGATCGCGCTCGAAGCTTGCCGGGATCTCGACCGCAAACTGGGTCTCTCCCGACCTGACCAGCCGATCGAGTTCCTCGGCGTCGCGCACCTGCCATCGGAAATCGAAATAGTCAGTGTTGCGCATCGCCGCCAACACGGAGCGGGTCAAAGGCCCGTCGTCTCGGGTCAGCACCGCGGTCGGCAACTGCTTGGGGTCGGTATTAATGGCATAGCCAAACAACGTTAGCTGGAGGATCGGCACGAAGATCATCGTGGCGAAGGTCATGCGGTCGCGCCGCATCTGCACGAATTCCTTGACGATCATCGCCCAAACGCGCCGCAGGAAGCCAGGGTCGCGTCGCTCGGCCGAACTGTAGCGATAGGCGGAGGCGATCATGCGAAATTGTCCTTGGCGTGGTTCATCAGCAGGATGAACACGTCCTCCAGCGAGGGCTCGCCGCGCGTCCAGCGATGCGCGCCGTCGGCCTTCTTGGCGGCTTCGATGGCTTTATCGAGAGCTTGCTTGTCGCGGCCCGAGACATGTAGCTCGGCCCCGAACGGCGCCACCATATCGATGCCGTCGCAGACCTGGAGTTCCGCAGCCAGCCGGTGCAAGCCGGGGCCCGAGACGTTCCAAGTGTTCAAGCCGGACTGCGCGACGACCTCCCTGGCGGTGCCCTGCGCCAGAAGCTCGCCGAAGGCGATATAGGCAAGCTCATGGCAGCGCTCCGCCTCGTCCATGTAATGCGTCGAGACGAGCACCGTGATGCCTTCCGCGGCCAATCCGTGGATCTCGTCCCAGAACTCGCGACGGGCCTTGGGATCAACACCGGCGGTCGGCTCGTCGAGTAAAAGCAGTCGCGGCTCGGGCAGGATGCAGGCGCCGAGGGCGAGCCGCTGTTTCCAGCCGCCCGACAATTCGCCCGCGAGTTGGTCTTGGCGCCCGGCGAGGCCGAGCCGGGCAATGGCGCGAGCGGCTGCGCCCTGGGGATCGTCCATGCCGTAGACGCGCGCCACGAATTCAAGATTTTCGCGGATCGAGAGGTCGGCATAGAGACTGAAACGCTGCGTCATGTAGCCGACATTGCGCTTGATGGCGTCCTGCTCGGTGAGGATGTCGTGGCCGAGACAGGTGCCTTGGCCCGAGTCCGGCGTGAGCAACCCGCACAACATGCGCAACGTGGTGGTCTTGCCCGAGCCGTTCGGCCCGAGAAAACCGTAGATCTCACCTTTCGGGACCTTGAGGGTGAGGTCGCGCACTACGGTGCGCGGGCCAAAGCTCTTGGTGAGGCCCTGCACATCGATGGCGATCTCCTTCATCGCTGCACCACCTGCTCGCCCGGGGCGAGCGTCACGGTGATCGGCTGACCCGCGGTCAGCTCCGCGGCTTGTCCCTCTGGTCGTGCCTCGACCAGATAGACGAGCTTCTGCCGCTGCTCGCGCGAGAAGATCACCGGCGGGGTGAACTCCGCCTCGCGGGCGATGAAATTGATCTTGGCTTGCAGCTCCGGCGGACAACCGTCGCAGGAAATGGCGATGCGCTGATTGACCTGAAGCTTCGCGCGCTCAGGCTCGGCGACGAAGAAGCGGACCTTGAGATTGCGCGGCGGCAAAAGCGCAATCACGGCCTGGCCGGCATTCACGACTTCGCCAGGCCGGAAATAGACTTCCTCCACGGTTCCGGCGGTCTGCGCCAGGACTTTGCGCTTCCCGAGATTCTTTTCGGCCTCGACAAGCGCGTGCCGTGCCGCCTCGGCATTGGCCGCAGCCGCCACAATCATGTCGGATCGCCCCGGCAGTCTGGCCGCGACGATGCGCTTTTCCGCTTCGGCCACCGCCGCCTCGTTACGGTCGTGCTGGGCGATGGCATCGTCGAGCTGCGCCTTGGTGGTCCAGCCCTTGTCGAACAAGGCTTGCGCGCGTTCGAGGTTGTTGGTGGCCACTTGCAGCATGGCCTTGGCCTCCTCGAGCGCAGCGGCCAAAATTTCGATCTCATCGGGCCGTTGTACTTCGGCCTTGGCGTCGGCGAGCCGCGCCTCCGCCTCGGCGACGCGGGCTTTGGCAGCCGCCACCGAGGCCTCCTGTTCGGAGCTCTCAAGCGTAAAGATCGGGTCGCCCTGCTTCACGCGGTCGCCCTCCTCAACGCTCAGGGTAAGCACGCGACCGCCCTGCTCGGAGCCGACCAACACCAGATCGGCCTCCATGTATCCCGGAAACTCCGCGTCTTCGTTGGCCGGAAAGGTGAACAGCACGATCGCCACGCCGAGCGCGGCGAGACCGGCGAGGAGGAGAACAACACGCCGCTTCATCGCCTCTCTCCCGTGCCGATATCTACCGGCGCGCGCCCCGGCGCTCTGATCGCGTCGGTCAGCAGCTCGATATGCGTCCTGAGCATCGCATCCGTATCGAGGTGGTGGTGCCGCTCAAACAGCTGACGCCAGAAGATCGCGGTGAGCATCGGCGCGACGAGCAGCTGCGGAAAGTCGCGTAACCGGGTCGGCTTGAATTCGCCTCGCGCAATGCCGCGATCGATGAGGCGCTGCAGCGTCTCGATACCGCGCGAGACCACCTGCTCGTAATAGAAGGCGGTTAGCTCCGGATGCTTGTGACCCTCGGAGATCAACAGCCGCGCGATGAACGCCCGCCGCGAGGTGACAAGCTCCTGGACGAAGGAAAGGAACGGACCCTTGAGGAAGGCCTCGGCCGAAAGCTCGGTCGTCTCCATCTTTTCGCGGATCACGTCGAAATGCGCGGTAATGACGCTCTTTACCACCGCCTTGAACAGCGCCTCCTTGGTCTTGAAATAGAGATAGGGAAGGCCCTTGCTGACCCGGGCCCGAGCCGCCACGTCCTCAAGCCGCGCAGCGGCATAGCCCTTGGCGGCAAATTCTTCGAAAGCGGCCGCCACAATCTCCTGTGGCCGCGTGTCGCCACGCCGCTCGCGCCGCTTTGATGCGGTATTCGGCTTGCGTTTGAGGGTAGTGGTTTTCGCCATCGCTCAAGCTCCGTCTTCTGCCCGCTCATATAATGACTGACCGGTCAGTACTGCAATAGGGATCGTAGAACCAATTGAATTAATTGAGGAATGAGATGAATAAGGGCCTCGATCGGGCTCCCAAGCCTGCCCGGGATCAGGCGCGGGGATGGGCGTTGGTATAGGCCTTGAGCAGATGCGCCCGGTCGACCTCGGTATAGCCCTGCGTGGTCGACAGGCTGGCATGGCCGAGCAGCTCCTGGATCGCCCGGAGGTCAGCGCCAGCGCCAAGCAGATGCGTGGCGAAGGAATGGCGCAGAGCATGTGGCGTTGCCGTCTCCGGTAGACCGAGGGCTACGCGGGCCCGCGCTATTCTCAACTGGATAAGGCGCGGGCTGAGCTGCTTGCCGCGCACGCCGACAAACAGCGGATCGTCGGAGCCGAGCTTGAGTGGGCAAAGCTTCAGGTAGTGCGCTACCGCCTCGCGCACGATCGGCAATACCGGCACGACCCGTGTCTTGCTGCCCTTGCCGGTGACGCGCAGCATGTCGCGGCCCTTGACCGGCGCCTCCCGGCGCTTCAACGACAGCGCCTCCGAGATGCGCAGACCCGAGCCATAGAGCAGCGCGAGCACGGCGGTATCGCGCGCGATCACCCATTCCGGTAGATCGTCACCGGCAACGTCCATGCCATCGACCAGCGCCGTGGCCTTCGGCGCGGTGAGCGGTTTCGGCACCGAATGCGGCAGCTTCGGCAACGCCACCGAGCGAACGGCGTCGTTCTTGCCGTAGCCGCGCCGCTCGAGAAATCTGTAGAACATGCGCAATGCGCTGAGAGTCCGCGCCAGGCTGCGGCTGCCGACGCCATCGCCCCGCCGCGCCGCGAGAAAAGCACGCACGTCGCGCGCCTTCAGCGCGAGCAATTGCTTCATGTCCGGCAGCTTGTTGAAATGACCGGCCAGGAAGGTCAGGAACTGTGAGATGTCGCGCGCATAGGCCTCCGCCGTGTTGGTCGCAAGCTGGCGCTCGACCGCGAGATAGGCGAGCCAGTCCTCGACCGCCTCGCGCACATAGGCCGAGCCCTGAACGGCAGGCGCCTTGCCCTCTTGCACCAATCCAGCGGCTCCCGATTTCCGTTGTGAGTCGTCCGCGATCCCGAGGCTACTATGATCGCCTGAGTCGTTAACCCCCGTTTACCAGCGAGCGACCCCTGGCCCAAGCCAAGACCAAGTCCCGATCAGCGGCCAAGGCAACGCCGGCGACCGTCCCCGTGCTGCTGCCGCTCGCCTTGCCAGCGCCCTACGACTACCTCGTGCCGAAAGGCATGGAGGTCGTGCCGGGGCAGTTCGTGGTCGCCCCGCTCGGCACGGTCGAATATCTCGGCGTGGTCTGGCCACGGCGCGAAAGCGAGAAGCCTCCAGAGATCGAGCGCAAGAAGCTGCGCGAGATCATCGAGGTGGTCGACGACGTGCCGCCTCTGCCGCTTGTCTCGCTCGACTTCGCCGACTGGGTGGCGCGCTACACGCTTTCATCCCCCGGCATGGTGCTGCGCATGATGATGAGCGCCGGCCGCGCCTTCGATCCGCCGGCGCCGCGTTACGGCGTGCGGCTCGCCGGGCCACAGCCCCAGCGCATGACGCCCGCCCGCGTCCGCGTGCTGGAGGCCGCGGCCAAAGGGCTCATTTGGGTCAAGTCGAGCCTGGCCGAGGCAGCAGGTGTCAGCCCAGGCGTGATCGACGGCCTGGTCGATGCAGGTGCGCTCGTTACCGAGCCGCTGCCCGATTGGCATGCCATGCCGCTCGACACGTCTCGCGCGCGGGCCAAGCTCACCAAGGAGCAGGCGGACGCCGCGCGCCAACTGCTGGAAAACACCGGTGGCGACTTCACCGTGACCCTGCTCGACGGCATCACCGGCTCGGGCAAGACCGAAGTCTATTTCGAGGCGATCGCCGCTTCGCTTGCGCGCGGCAAGCAGGTGCTGGTGCTGATGCCGGAGATCGCGCTCACCAGCCAATTCATCTCCCGTTGCGAGGAGCGCTTCGGCGGGCGTCCCGCCGAGTGGCATTCCGGCGTCTCGGCGCCGCTGCGCGGCCGGGTCTGGCGCGCCGTCGCCGAAAACAAGACCAAGCTCGTGGTCGGCGCGCGCTCGGCGCTGTTCCTGCCCTTCGCCGATCTCGGGCTGATCGTCGTCGATGAGGAGCACGACCAGAGCTACAAGCAGGAGGAGCGCGTCACCTATCAGGCGCGCGACATGGCAGTGCTGCGCGGCTCGCTCGGCAGCGCGCCGGTGGTGCTGAGCTCGGCCACGCCGTCGATCGAGAGCCTGGTCAATGCCGAGCAGGGCCGCTATCGCCACATCCGCCTCGGCACGCGCTACAAAGCCGCGGGCCTTCCCGCCGTCTCGGCCATCGACATGCGCGCGAGCCCGCCCGAGCGCGGGCGTTGGCTGTCGCCGGTGCTGGTCGACGCAGTCGCTGAGTCCTTGGCACGCGGCGAGCAGGCGCTGCTGTTCCTCAACCGCCGCGGCTACGCGCCGGTCACGCTCTGCCGCAAATGCGGCTTCCGCTTCGAGTGCCCGAATTGCTCGGCATGGCTGGTCGAGCATAGATTCCGGCGCAGGCTCGAATGCCACCATTGCGGCACGTTCATTCCCATTCCGGAGACCTGCCCGAATTGCAGCGCCGAGCATTCGCTGGTGCCGTGCGGGCCGGGCATCGAGCGCATCGCCGAGGAGATCAAGGAGCGCTTTCCCGACGCGCGCCGCGTGCTGTTATCGAGCGATCTCACGCCGTCGATCAGCGATCTGCGCCAGACCTTGCGCGAGATCGAGGAGCGCGAGGTCGATGTCGTAATCGGCACCCAGCTCGTTGCCAAGGGACACCATTTTCCGGGGCTGGCGCTGGTCGGCGTGGTCGACGGCGATCTCGGACTGGGTCAAGCCGATCCCCGCGCCGCCGAGCGCACCTTCCAATTGCTCAATCAAGTGACCGGGCGCGCCGGGCGCGACGCGATTCCCGGCCGCGGGTTGATCCAGACCTATATGCCGGAGCACCCGGTGATCCAGGCGCTCGTCTCGGGCGACCGAGACGCCTTCTATGCGCGGGAGATCGAGGCCAGGCGCGAGGCAGGCCTACCGCCCTTCGGCCGGCTGGCGTCATTGCTGGTCAGTGGTAGTTCGCGCGAGGCGGTGGAGGCTTATGCCCGCGCTGTCGCGCTCGCGGCACCCCCTGCCGCCAAGATCCAGGTGCTAGGCCCGGCCGAGGCGCCGCTCTCGGTGATCCGCGGGCGCCACCGCTATCGCCTACTGGTCAAGGCCGCGCGCGAAGCCGACCTGCAAGCCTATCTCCGCCTCTGGCTTGGCGACGCCCCCAGGCCCAAAGGCGACGTCCGGCTGGTGGTCGACGTCGACCCGTATTCCTTCCTATAGACTTCAAAAAGAGCCGGTGGTCTCGATCTTGTGCTCGTGCGCCTTGGCCCATTTGCCGTGCTCGGCCATGACCAGGCTGCTGGTGCGCTCGGCGAGCAGCCGTTGCGCCGCCTCGGGTTTGAGCCCGGCATAAGAGCCGGCCTTCGCCGCAAACAGGTGCTGCTCGTTGCGCAGGCCTTCGCAGGTGGCGCGATAGAGGATCCAGTTCTCCTGCCACTTGTTCAGCACCTGGAGCCCCTCGAGCAGGACGATGATTCCGGCGGCGACGCCCACGAGAAAGGCGCGCGATTCCTCGAAGCCCGGGATGTGGCCATATTCGGCGAGGACCGGGATCAGGATCGCAAGCATGATAATGGGAATTTTGGAGATCTTGTATGCCCGCTGATTGGTCTTGGCCTTGCGGTCGTACCAATCGATCTGGCCTTGCAGCCGCTCCAGCAGGGGCGCAAGTTTCGGCCCCTGCTCCCGCCCCGTCTCAGCTGTCGCCATAAGGCTGATCTCCGGGGTCCCTGCGGCTCCGGGACATGCTGATACAGCGACAGGCCGGGCCCCGCAAAAGCCCGTTTTTCGGGCCTTCCGCCGGCCTTCCCCATGTTGCAGGCCCCTCACCCATATGTTACAGGCTCCGCGGGCTTCGCGGGGACCATGCAACAGGGTTTCAACCTGTTGACGCGGCAGCACCAATCCCAGCATTTCTCGGGTCCGGGGGACGTCGGCGCTTCGCTCGGGGCGCCCGTTCGGGAGGAAGAGGCGTTCTAGGTGGCAGCAAAGGCAGATATCGTTTCTGGCGTTGCCGGCCGCTATGCGACGGCGCTATTCGAGCTCGCCCTCGAGCAGGGCGCAATTGACCCCGTCGCCGCCGATCTCGACCTTTTCAACCAGGCGCTCGATGCCTCCCCC
>DATICH010000227.1:0-2235 GCA_035456885.1 Methyloceanibacter sp. | reverse complement strand
GCCTTCCGGCTGCTGCGCACCGAGAATGCGGCAGATATGGCCGGAGAGGCGCACCGAATCGATCAGGTCCTTGCCCGCCATCTCATAGTCGATGCCGAGCGCCGCCCAGCGCATCGCCCAATCCGCCTTCCATTGCAGCTTGCAATGGCCGCGGGTCACCGGCACCTGGGTGAGCTTGCCGGTGTCGGAGTCCTTGTAGAGGATGGTGCCTCCAGCGACGTCGCGATCGACGATCGGCACCTGCAGCACCTTGCCCGTGGTCGGCGAGATCGGCAGGAAGGGGCTATAGGTCGCGCGACGCTCCGGCCCCAAGGTGGGCAGGATCACGTCGCGAACCGCGTCGTATTTTTCCAGCACCTTGAGCAAAGTGACATCGAAGCGGCCGGAGATGTAGCAGTCGGTGGCCGAGAGAAACTCGTAGTCGAAGCCGAACGTATCGAGAAACGCCCTGAGCCGCGCATTGTTGTGATGGCCGAAGCTCTGGTGGTCGCCGAACGGGTCCGGCACCTGGGTCAGCGGCTTGCCGAGATGCTCGGCCACCATCTCCTTGTTGGGGATGTTGTCCGGCACCTTGCGCAACCCGTCCATGTCGTCGGAGAAGCAGATCAGCCGGGTCGGAATCTTGTCCTCGGTGAGCACGCGGAAGGCGTGGCGCACCATGGTGGTGCGAACCACCTCGCCGAACGTGCCGATATGCGGCAAGCCGGAGGGGCCGTAGCCCGTCTCGAAGATGATCGCCCCGGTCGGCTTGGGGATGCGCTTCAGCCGGCTCAAGACCTTGCGCGCCTCCTCGAACGGCCAGGCCTTGCTGACATGCGCGTGCGCGAGCAACTCGGAATTCACTTCGATCTTCGCGCTTTTCTTCGGCCTTGGCTTGAGGGCGGCGGCATCGGACATGCTGGCCTCGGCTTGCTTGTCGGCCTTGCGCTGCTTGGCGGGCTTGGTCTTGGTCGGAGCTGGTCGGGACATCGAAGGTTTCGGCTGCGCGTGGGGCTCTAGTCTGATCGACAGATTTCACAGCTTCGTAAACGGCGCAAGTTTCGCGGCATCGCCGGGCTCAAGCGCCTTTGAACCTAACGCCTCCACGACGCGTCCAAAGGCCACATCCGCTGGCCGCTTTGGCCGGCCTCAAGGAGGAATCTCATCATGACCATGTTTTCGACGAGACGTCCGCCCGAGGGCTTGCCCGTGTCGATGGAATTGCCCTACGGTCGCGCCGCTTCGCCTTCGCAACAGGGATCAAGGCCATGGCTGAACCGTTGAACCATCACGCCGCCCTCATCTATGTGATGGTCACCATGTCGGCCGTGGATCGCACCATGACCGACGCCGAGCTTGCCCGCATCGGCGAGATCGTGTCGCACCTGCCGATCTTCCGCGACTTCGACCAAGAGAACCTGGTCAAGACCGCCGAGGGCTGCGGCGAGATCCTGAGCGCCGATGGCGGCCTGGACCATATCTTGCTCCTGATCCGCAGCAATCTGCCGGAGAAGCTGCGCGAGACGGCTTATGCCGTGGCGCTGGAAGTCGCTGCCGCCGATCTCGACGTCAAGGACGAGGAGACGCGCCTGCTCGAGATGCTGCGCGATGCGCTCGACCTCGACAAGCTGACGACCGCCGCGATCGAGCGCGGCATCAGGGCCCGCAATCTGACCGTCTAGGCTGTTCAGAAAACCGGGCGGCGCGGTCCGAGCCCGTGCTCGGTCTTCTCCCCACAATCGACACGGGAACGCCCCCGATATATTCCCGCGAATATTTGCAATTTTAACGAGAGGGCGCAAACGTTGCAGTCACTAGTAATGGTTAAATATCGTCAATACTTACAACCTCCTTGTGGGACTATCCGCAATTCAGCCCTTGTTCTATGCATCATGGGAGATGAGGCGGGGCTGGTGTAAGAGGGAACACGTCAACCCGTTGGGCTGAAGCTGCTGGTTCGAGGCCAGCGCCCTGCATCAACGCGCCAGCGGCAGAAACCGTGCCGATCGCCCGGCAGCTGCTGACCAACTTCCGGGCGTCACTTGCCCTGGCGTGGCGAGCATCGCCGGGCTAAGACAAGCGCGTGACGGGCAAGGTCAATTCCAGTGCGAGAGAGGAGCGCGGCCGCGCGGCGCGGCTTGCCGCCGTTGCGCTTGCGCTCGCCTGGCTATGGCCTGGCGCCGGCGCCGCCCAAGTCAGGAACGACATCGTGCCCGACGCTTGGCAGGGCGACGCGCTCCGTCCCAAGCCCGATAT
>DATICH010000226.1:0-2816 GCA_035456885.1 Methyloceanibacter sp. | reverse complement strand
ACCTCCTCGCGCACCGGCGGCTCGATCCTCGGCGACAAGACACGCATGGGGCGGCTCGCTTCCGAGCCGAACGCCTTCATCCGTCCATCGCCTGCCGGCGACAGCCTCGGCGGCGTGACCAAGAGCACGCGCGAGACCATCGCGCTCGCCGAAGCCGCCGGCCACGATGTCGTTTTGGTCGAGACGGTCGGCGTCGGGCAGTCGGAAACCTCCGTCGCCAATATGGTAGATATTTTCGTGGTCGTGGGCATTCCGGGCGCAGGCGACGAGCTGCAAGGTATCAAGCGCGGGTTACTCGAACTTGCCGACATTATCGCCGTCAACAAGGCCGATAGCGATCAGGTCGAACGCGCCAACCGTGCCGCCATGGAATATCGCACCGCGCTGCATATCCTCGCAGCCGGGCACCCTAACTGGGATCCGCAGGTGCTGACGCTTTCCGCGCGCGACAATAAGGGCCTCGACGCGCTCTGGGACAAGATCGAGGAACGTCATAAGGCTCTGAAGGCTTCGGGTGCGCTCGCTGCCCGCCGGGCCGATCAGGGTGCCGCCTGGATGCGGGAGATTTTCGAGCAGCGCCTACTTGCCGCCTTCAAGGGCGGCAGGCGCGCGGCACGCCATTTCCAGGAACTTGAGGCGAAGGTGCGGCAAGGGCAAATCACGCCGGCCGCCGCCGCCGAGGAGCTTGCCCGCCTCGCCGGCATTAAGGACGCGGATTAGCACCGCCAAATTCGCTTCCCTCACGCCGCCCCTGCTTGTAGTTCAGAAACATGGCAATGCCGCGCGTCCTAATCACGGGCTTTGGCCGGTTTCCGGGGGTGGCCGAGAACCCCTCGTCATGGCTCGCCCAGACGCTGGCCGGACGCTCCCCGCCCGAGTTCCACGGCGATCTCCATGTCCGCGTCTTGCCGACGGAATGGCAGGCCACGACGCTCATGCCGGATTTATACGCGACCCTGCAACCGACTCTGATGATTCACTTCGGCCTCAATCAGCGCGCCAAGTCATTGCGCATCGAGCGCTCCGCGCATAACCGCATTGGCGCCCGGCCCGACGCTTGCGGCGCGTTGCCGCTAGGCCCGGTGATCCATGCCAATGGACCCGACCGAATCGACACGGCAGTGCCGGTTTGGGCGCTGGCCGCGCATCTCAGGCGCCTGGGCTTGCCCGCGACGGCCTCGCCGTCGGCGGGGAGCTATCTCTGCAACTTTCTCTATTACCACTCGCTTGCTTGGGCGCACCGGAATCGCTGTCGCGCTCTTTTCGTGCATATTCCGCCTGTGGGCAGCGGAAATCCGATCAGCGAGAGGGCCGTCCTGCGCGCCGCGCAGGAGATTTTGCGCTTCATGCTCGACGTCACACCGGCGCGTGCACGCGGCCGGGATTCGGCTGACCCGTTCGTTGCGCCGACCGAAGTCACGATGACCGCGAAGGAAGCGTGAGCCATGCGTGTCGGGCGCAGGCAAGTGTTGCTCGGCGGCATGGGTTTCGGCCTCGCCGCTGCGGCCGGACCGCGCCTTGCCGCAGCCCGGGACGAGACCGACGGGCCGCAGGCCTTCAATACTTACGGAGTCGTGGCGGGCGGCGGCGAGATCGACCAGACCGCGACCTTGCAGCTCGCCGCCGACGCGGCCGCCGAAAGCGGCACGCCGCTTTTCCTGCCGGCAGGCGTCTATTCGACCGGCCGGCTCACTCTCAAGTCAGGCACGCAGATCGAAGGCGTGCCAGGACGCACCATCCTTCGCTATCGCAACGGCGGCGCCATCCTGAGCCTCGACGGCGTGGAGAATGTCAGGCTGGCCGGGCTCGTGCTTGACGGCGAAGGCAAGCCACTCGGTGACGGCGGTTCGCTGCTCGCTGCAACCGCCACCAAGCATCTCGACCTCACCGATTGCCGCTTCACCGGCAGCAGCGAGAGCGGCGCGGTGCTGCGCCAAGTATCGGGCTGGATCAGGAACTGCGAGCTCGACGAAATCCGTAAGGGCGGCCTGTTCAGCGAGGACGCCGCCGGACTTCAGATCACACAAAATCACGTGCACGATTGCGGCGACAACGGCATCCAGATCTGGCGCTCCGAGGCTGGCGAGGACGGCACCATCGTCTCCGGCAACCGCGTCGAGCGCATCGCCGCAAAGAGCGGCGGCAGCGGCGAACACGGTAACGGCATCAGTGTATTTCGTGCGGGCTCGGTGCTGATCAACGGCAACCGCATCGCCGATTGCGCCTACTCGGCGATCCGCTGCAACTCGGGCTCCAACTGCCAGATGATCGGCAATTCCTGCGCGCGCCTTGGCGAGGTGGCGCTTTACGTCGAGTTCGCCTTCGAGGGCGCGGTGATCGCCAACAATCTCGTCGACCGGGCCGCGATGGGCGTTTCCGTCACCAATTTCAACGAAGGCGGCAGGCTGGCGGTTGTCCAAGGCAATCTGATTCGCAACCTGTTTCAGCGCAAGGATGGCGAGTCCCGCGGCATGGGCATCGGCGTGGAGGCCGACAGCGTGGTCACCGGCAACGTCGTCGAAGGCGCGCCAGCCTACGGGATCCTGATCGGCTGGGGTCCGTTTCTGCGCGACGTGAGCGTCACCGGCAATTTGATCCGCAAGTCCTATATCGGCATCGGCGTGGCGATCGATCCCCCGGCCGGCACCGCGCTCATTTCCAACAACCTGATCAGTGGGGCAAAAGATGGCGCGATCCGGCCGATGAACGGGCCGACGCCGGTTGGCCCGGACCTCGCTCGAGAGAGCGCCGAGGCCTATGGCAATCTCGCCGTCTACGCCAATGTCGCGCGCTCCTAACGCTGGCCCTCATATTTG
>DATICH010000225.1:0-7855 GCA_035456885.1 Methyloceanibacter sp. | reverse complement strand
GGGTGATTGGCGGTGACGGCGTGGGCGATGTTCTGGAGGATCACCGTCTTGCCGGTGCGCGGCTGCGCCACGATCAGCCCGCGCTGGCCCTTGCCGATCGGCGCGACGATGTCGATGACGCGGCCGGTGTTGTCCTTCCTGGTGGGATCGGCAGTCTCCATCTCCAGCCACTCGTCGGGATAGAGCGGCGTCAGATTGTCGAAATGGATCTTGTGGCGCTGCTTCTCGGGGTCCTCGAAATTGATGGTGTTGACCTTGAGCAGGGCGAAATAGCGCTCGCCTTCCTTCGGGCTTCTGATCTGGCCCTCGACGGTGTCGCCGGTGCGCAAGCCGAAGCGCCTGATCTGCGACGGGGAGACGTAGATGTCGTCGGGTCCGGCGAGATAATTGGAATCGGGCGAGCGCAGGAAGCCGAAGCCGTCCTGCAGCACCTCGACCACGCCGGTGCCGGTAATATCGACGTCGCGCGCCGCCAGCTGCTTCAAGATGGCGAACATGAGCTCCTGCTTGCGCATGGCGCTCGCGTTCTCCACGGAAACTTCCTCGGCGAAGCTCAACAGCTCCGTCGGCGACTTCGATTTCAAATCTTGCAGCTTCATTTCCTGCATGCGCTGCTACTCCAAGGCGGAAAGGGGTGAACTTGTGTTTCGAATGCCGTACGGAACACGCGCGGCTTCGGGGGAAGGGGGTAGGACGTGCCTCGGCGGGAAGGCGGAATTCTACGCCGGCTCCAGTCCGGGTGACCCGTTCTTTTGATGGGAAGAGCGGGCCGCGACAGCGTCCCGAATTGGAAGCGACTCATCTTATAGCAGACCAATCCGGCGGGAGGAATAGTTTTACCGGGCCCCTAAAACGGCCGGACAACCGCCAAAATCACGATGAAGATCATCAACAAGCTCGGCACTTCGTTGGCGATGCGGTAGAAACGCGCAGAGTGCGTGTTCCGATCCAGGGCGAAGTCGCGCGTCCACACCGCGAGCAACCCGTGATAGGCGGAGAGCGCGATCACCAGCGCAAGCTTCAAGTGGAACCACCCGTCGCGCGACCAGTCGATCACGCCTGAGAACGCAAGCCACAGCCCGAAGACCCAGCTCGCGAGCATCGCCGGCGTGGTGATGTATCTCAGCAGCCGCCGCTCCATCACCTTGAAGGTTTCGGATTGCTCGGAGCCCGGCTTCGATTGCGCGTGATAGACGAACAGTCGCGGCAGATAGAGCAACCCCGCCATCCAGGCGATGATCGCGATGATGTGGAAGGCTTTGATATAGGCAAGGAACATTGGGTTTTCCATATACCCATTTGCTGTCAGGCCCGGCTGAAATGCCGGACATCCACGAATCGATTTGTGAAGGACAAAGTCGTGGATGGCCGGGACAAGCCCGGCCATGACGGGTCTAACTTGGGGGTGGGCCTAGCCGTTTTTGACGAGAGCAACAAGTCTTTCGACGTGTTCGACCGGCGTCTCCGGCAGGATGCCATGACCGAGATTGAAGATGAAGGGACCGCGCGCAAGCAGCGAGACGATCTCCTCGACCCTTCGGTCCAGACGCTCACCGCCCGCGAGCAGGAGAACAGGATCGAGATTGCCCTGCACTGGAACGTGCTGTTGCAGCCGGGCCATCCAGCCGAGCGGCTCGTTCGTGCCGCAGCCAATGGCATCAACACCGGTCTCCTTGACATAGCGCTCGGCCAGCAGGCCCGCGCCGCGCGGGAAGCCGATGATGGGGATATCCGGAACGGCGTCCCCGACCAAGTCAACCAGCCGTCTAGTCGGTTCGATGCACCAGCGCGTGAACTCATCCTCGGGCAGACTGCCGGCCCAGCTATCGAAGATCTGCACCGCTCTCGCTCCAGCCTTCACCTGGTTGAGGAGATAGGCGGCGGAGGTCTCGACCAGAAGATCGACGAGTCGCTGGAAGGTATTAGGATCGCGATAGGCAAGGAGCCGCGCCGCGGCTTGGTCTTTGCTGCCACCACCTTCGACCATATAGGTGGCGACCGTCCAAGGCGCACCGCAAAAGCCGATCAATGGCACGTCCTTAGGCAGCTCGGCCACCACGCGCTCAATCGTCTCGTAGACCGGCGCCAAGGACTCAGCTGCGGCGTCCGCCCGTAAACACGACAGTGCCGCGGCGTCTCGCACCGGCTCCAGCCGCGGGCCTTCGCCCTCAACAAATTCCACTTTCTGACCGACCGCGTAAGGAACGACGAGAATGTCGGAGAAGACGATCGCGGCATCGAAATCGAACCGCCGCAAAGGTTGCAGCGTTACCTCGGCCGCAAGTTGCGGACTGAGGCAAAGATCGAGAAAGGACGCAACCTTGGCCCGTATCTCGCGATATTCGGGGAGGTAGCGCCCGGCCTGGCGCATTAGCCAGATTGGCGGCGGATTGCAGGAACGGCCCGATAGGACGTTGAGCAAGGAGTTTCCCGAGGACGACACGCGTAACATTGGCATCCTCAAAATCAATAAGAAGGAATCTCTATAAGTTTTCTACTGTTACAGTTGGTGCGTGAATAGCGGACATTCCGGCTCATCACCAGCCTCTCTACAGAACTCGCAAGAGCGTCCCGAGCGCCGGATATGACCGTTTCAAGGCTTGTGGCAAAAATCCCTGGAAAACACCCGCAATCGGTTCAGTTTTAAAGACTCTTGGCGAGTATCCTGCGGTTGATAAGGATGGGAAAGACTGTGGGAAAAGACCTGCTCCGGCTGGGGAGGGCGGAGGGTATTGTTGAAGAGGTCGGAGCGGCCGTCATTTTTTCGACATAAGCGAATCTGTGCAGAACTCATCCCACCTGTTAGGGAGCAAGGAGGATAGTGCGGAAGACCGCCGAAGTTGCTCCCGTAACCCATCGCGGTTATCCCAAGGGTCAGCCATGGATATCCAGCGCAATTTCCACCTGCACATGATCTCCGACGCGACCGGTGAGACGCTCTCGACCATCGCTAAGGCGGTCAGAGTGCAAATCGCGCAAGTCCGCGCGACCGAGCACCTGCACCCGCTAGTCCGCAGCCGGCGCGAGCTGCAGCGGGTGCTCAAGGATGTGGAGGCCAGCCCCGGCATCGTGCTCTACACGATCTTCAATCGCGAGCTTGCCGAGGAGCTGGAACAGTCCTGCAAACAGCTCAACATTCCTTGCGTGGCGGCGCTGAAGCCGATCCTGCAAGTGTTCGAATCCTATCTCGGCACCAAATCGACGCCCACGGTGGGCGGTCAGCACGTGCTCGACGCCGACTATTTCCGCCGCATCGAGGCGCTCAACTTCACCATGCTGCATGACGATGGCCACCTACCGCAGAATCTCAACGACGCGGATATCGTGCTGGTCGGCATCAGCCGCACGTCCAAGACGCCGACCGCGATCTATCTCGCCAATCGCGGTTTCAAGACCGCCAATGTGCCGCTCGTGCCGGGCATGCCGTTGCCGCCGCAGCTCGAAACGCCGACCCACGCCTTCGTGGTCGGACTGGTGGCGAGCGCGGAACGTATCGCGCAAGTCAGGCAGAACCGGGTGATCGAGCATGCACCTGGTCACCTGGACGACTATGTCGACCGGGAGGCGATCGCTGCCGAGATCGCCCAGACGCGGGCGCTCTGCGCGCGGCATAGCTGGCCGATCATCGACGTGACGCGCCGGTCCATCGAGGAGACCGCCGCGGCGATCATCCGCCTTTATGACGACCGCGAAGCGCCGGCGCTCGAAGCATGAGCAGTTTCCTCCAGGCCAATCGGCCGCCTTTGATCCTCGCCTCGGAAAGCAAGTCGCGCGCCCAGATCCTCGAGGCGGCAGGCCTCGCCTTCATCGTCGAGCCGCCGGGGCTGGACGAGGCGACCATGCGCCAGGCCGTGAGCGGCGAGAAGCGGCTCGCCCCGCACGACGTCGCCGAGGTCTTGGCACGCGCCAAGGCGGAAGCGGTGAGCGATCTCGCGCGCCAAGCCTATGTGATCGGCGGCGATCAGGTGCTGGCATTGGGCGACAAGATTCTGTCCAAGCCGGACAGCATGGAGGCTGCGCGCCGGCAATTGCTCGCTCTCAGCGGCAAAACCCACAGCCTGCACACCTCGGTCGCCGTGGCGACCAACGGCGAGGCGATCTGGGCCGAGACCAGCATCGCCACGCTCAGCATGCGCAAGCTCTCGCCCGAGTTCATCGGCCGCTACCTCGCCGCCGCCGGCGACGAGGTGCTGAGCGCGGTCGGCGCCTACCAGATCGAAGGGCTTGGTGTGCAGCTCTTCGAGAAAATCGACGGCGACTATTTCTCGATTCTTGGCCTGCCGCTCTTGCCGCTGCTCGATACGCTTCGGCGCGAGGGCGTGATCGAAGGTTGAGCGGCCATGATCCGCGCCTGCGTCATCGGATGGCCGGTCGAGCATTCCCGCTCGCCTTTGATCCATCGCTACTGGCTCAAGCGATACGGCATCGACGGCGCCTATGAGAAGGAGGCAGTGCCGCCGGAGGAACTCGAGTCCTTCCTGCGGGGGCTTGGCGAGCGCGGCTATGCCGGCGCCAATGTCACGCTTCCGCACAAGCTTGCCGCGCTCAAGGCGGCGGACGTGGCCGACGAGGCGGCCTACGCCATCGGCGCCGCCAACACGCTCTGGCTCGACCGGGACGGCAAGCTCAACGCGACCAACACCGACGCCTATGGTTTCATGACCAATCTCGAAGCGCAGGCGCCGGGCTGGAACGCGGGCCGGCGTCCCGTCGTCGTGGTCGGGGCCGGTGGCGCGGCGCGCGCCATTCTCTACGGCCTGTTTCAGGCGGGAGCGGGCAAGATCGTGCTTGCCAACCGGACGCGCGACAGGGCCGAGGCGCTCGCGGCCTATTTCGGCCCGATGTCGGCACATGGCGTCGAGGTCGTCGACTGGGCAGAGCGGAACCGCGCAGTCGCGGACTGCGGCCTGCTGGTCAATACGACGAGCCTCGGCATGACCGGACAGCCGCCGCTCGATCTCGATCTCGGTGGCCTGCCGAAAGACGCCGTGGTGGCCGACATCGTTTACGCGCCGCTGATGACGCCACTGCTGATCGCTGCCCGGAACCGGGGCAGGGCGACGGTCGACGGGCTCGGCATGTTGCTGCATCAAGCCGTCCCCGGGTTTGAACGCTGGTTCGGGGTGCGTCCGGACGTGACGCCCGAGCTCAGGGCGCATGTCGCCGCTTCGCTCGGAGAATTGTGATGCTGGTCATCGGGCTTACCGGCGGAATCGGCATGGGCAAGTCGGCGGCGGCGGAACGGTTCGCGAGCCACGGCATCCCGGTATTCAACGCCGATCTTTGCGTGCACCAACTCTATGAGGGCGCGGCGGTTGCTGCGATCGAGGCCGCGTTTTCCGGCGTAACCCGCGGCGGCAAAGTTGACCGCAAGCTGCTTTCGGAGACGCTCGCCAACTCGGCCGAGCGCTTGCGGCAGCTCGAAGCGATCGTGCATCCGCTGGTGGTCGCGGCGGAGATCGAGTTTCTTCGCGCGCAGGAGAAGGAGGGCGCCAAGCTCGCGGTGCTGGAGATCCCGCTCCTGTTCGAGACGGGCGCCGAGAAACGGGTCGATGTTACCGTCGTGCTGAGCGCGCCGGAGGCGGTGCAGCGTGAACGCGTGCTGGCGCGGCCCGGCATGACGGCAGATAAGCTCGAACACCTCTTGGCGCGCCAGCTTTCCGACGCCGAGCGCCGCGCGCGCGCCGACTACGTTGTGGACAGCGGCTTGCCTCTTGCCGACATGCATGCTGAGCTTGATCGGCTCCTCGAATCACTTCGCGGCCGCAACGGCACGGTGATGGAGCGGTTGCGTCCCAAGTAACTCAATAACGTCATCCTGAGGTGGCCGCCGAAGGCGGCCCTCGAAGGATGGGCATGCATTCCTTGGCGTCATCCTTCGAGGCTCGCTTCGCGCGCAGCTCAGGATGACGGGACTAGGGAAAACCGGAGCAGGGCCTTGCGCGAGATCGTGCTCGATACCGAAACGACGGGACTTGACCCGTTCGACGGCCACCGGGTGGTCGAGATCGGCTGCATCGAGCTGGTGAACGGCATCGCCACGGGGCGCATTTGGCATTGCCACCTCAACCCGGAGCGCGACGTCCCCTATGGTGCCTTCGAGGTGCATGGCCTCTCCACGGAGTTCCTGCGCGACAAGCCGCGTTTCGCCGAGCTTGCCGAAGACTGGCTGAGCTTCATCGAGGGCGCGACGCTGGTGATGCACAACGCCGCGTTCGATTTCGACTTTCTCAATGCCGAGCTCGATCGGATCGCGCGGCCGCTGCTGCGTTGGGACCGGGTGGTCGACACGTTGGCGTTGGCGAGACGCCGGCATCCAGGGGCACCCTGCAGTCTCGATGCGCTGTGCAAGCGCTACGGCATCGATTTGTCGGAGCGCGAGAAGCACAGCGCGCTGCTCGATTGCCGGTTGCTCGCCTCGGTCTATGTCGAGCTGGTAGGCGGCCATCAGGCGCGGCTCGACTTCGCCGTCAACGGCGCGCAGGCGGCGCTGCTCGGCGGCAATGCGGAAGCTATCGGCCCGCGGCCGCGGCCGCTTCGGTCCAGGCTCTCAGAAGCTGAGATCGAGGCGCATCGCGCCTTCGTCGCCACGCTTGGCGCCGAGGCGCTGTGGCTGCGCTACGCTTAGTTCTTGGCGGCGGCTTGGCCCTGGGCGAGGTTCTGGGCATAGAGTCTGCCGAAGTCGATCGGATCGAGCATCAGCGGCGGGAAGCCGCCATCGCGGATCACGTCGGCCAGAACGCGGCGCAGGAAGGGAAACAGGATCGTCGGGCAATCCACGAACAAGACCGGCTGTAGCATGTTCTGGGGAATGCCGCGCAAGCGGAACAGCCCGCCATAGACCATCTCGACATTGTAGATCACGCCCGGGTCGCTGCGTGCGTGCACTTCGAGATGCAGCCCCACCTCGTAGGTGTCGTCGCCGCGGGGCGTGGCATTCACATTGACGCCGACCTTGAGTTGCGGATTTTCGCCCGGCCCTTGCAGCGATTTGGGCGCATTTGGGCTCTCGAAAGAGAGGTCCTTCACATATTGGGCGAGGACGGTGAGCTGCGGCTGGGCGCCCGGCTTGACGCCGGCGGCAAGGTCGGCGCCGCCTTGCGGAGCATCTTGCGCGGGGCCGTCCCCGTTGGTCTTCTTGGGCTCCGCCGTTTCAACCTTCTTTTTCGCCATGATGTCGACCCTTCCCGCCCGCTGGCTAGCACGGCAGCGGCGGCGACCGCAAATCGCCCTGGCAACCGCATGCCGTAGATCGCCGTCTTTTTGCTCCTTACGGCAGGAGCGCATTAAGTGCAAAGGCGTTTAGGGTTGGCTTGCGGAGGCGGAATGCCTTAAGTTCAGGCTGCGGGCACCTGCCCCCGAGACATACGGCCCCCGCTGGCAAATCTCTAGGCGCGCACCAATATTCCGCCTAGAGGGTTCCGCATCGATCGCGGGCAAATCCCTGAACCGGATCTTGGCGAAGCATGAGCGAAGCTTTCGATATCTATACAATTCTGTTCCTGGTGCTGGCGGTCGTGATTTTCATTCGGCTGCGCAACGTGTTGGGACGGCGCACGGGGAACGAACGCCCGCCTTACGATCCGTATTCCGCGTCCGAGGCAAAGCGCCCCGGCGCCGAGGCGAACGAGCCGGTGGTGGCGTTGCCGCGGGGCCGCTCGGGCCGCGCACCGGTCGAGACATCCGGTCCCTCGATGGAGGACATCGAGGCCAAGCTCGGACGCCACGCGGCAAAAGACAGCCCGCTCGGGCAGTCGCTCACGGCGCTGATGCGCGCGGATCCCGGCTTCGACCCCAGTCAATTCCTCGACGGCGCCAAGGCGGCCTATGAGATGATCGTCATGGCGTTCGCGCA
>DATICH010000224.1:0-14159 GCA_035456885.1 Methyloceanibacter sp. | reverse complement strand
CGAGCGTCGACCGGTCGACGCCGGTCCGCTCGACGAGGTCGGTCTGGGTCAAGCCCTCCTCGTCGGCAATCACCATCAGCACGGCGAATTGACGTGGCGTAAGCCCGCCGGTACGCGTTTCCGACGCGAAGATGTCGGCGGCGCACTGGCCCGCGCGATGAAGCAGGTGCATCGCCGAGCGTTCCAGGTGGTCCTTCCCGCCTTTGGCCATCTCGCCATGCGCCCTGCTTCGCGCAGAGCGTGCATCTCCTTAGAGCCACCCCCGCTGGGGGCCACTTTGGTTTTACAACTGCGAAGCGCGAACCGCAAACGAGAGGTTGCAGAGGCGCGCCACCAAATCCACTCCGGACCAAAGGTCAAGTTGCGACCCGGCAGATATCGGTATGCCAAAATTCCCTTGCAAGGGACTGCTATCGCGCAATCGGAATAACGCTGAGCGAAGGGTTAAGTTCGCTACTCCGCCTGCGAGTCGTCCGCGGCGGCGGCTGGCGGCGGCGATTCGCCGTAGCGTTGCATCAACGGCATTTGCGCGACCGCGAAGAGGATGGTGAGCGGCAGGAAGCCGAAGGCTTTGAAGCTCACCCAGGCGTCGGTCGAGAAGTTCCGCCAGACGATTTCGTTGGTAATCGCCATGGCGATGAAGAAGGCCGCCCAGCGGAAGGTGAGCTTGCGCCAGCCCTCCTCGGTTAGGGTGACCACCGGACCGAACAGAAGTTCGAGCAGCGGCTTCCGCAGCACGAGTCCCGCCACGAGCAGCACAGCGAACATGGAGTAAACGATCGTCGGCTTCAGCTTGATGAAGGTCTCGTCCTGGAGATAGAGCGTGAGCCCCCCGAACAAGAACACGATGACCGCGCTGACCAGCGGCATCAGCGGCACCTTGTGGTAGCGGAAGTGCGCGACCGCGAGCGAGATCAACGTCGCGGCCATGAACGCCGCCGTTCCGAAAAAGATTCCGCCCAGCGCGTTGCCGCCGAAGAATACCAGCAGCGGTCCGAGCTCGATGGCGAGCTTGGGCAGGACCGCGGGCTCGTCCGAGGCTCCCTTCGCCACAACTGTCTCGGCGTCAGGCTGCGGCTTCATTTTTGCTGTTCGCTCCGGCGATGGCGCGCGCGAAATCCTGCGCGTCGAATGGCTTCAGATCGTCGAGACCCTCGCCGATGCCGATGGCATGGATGGGAACACCGAAGCGCTCGGCAATGGCGACGAGGATGCCGCCGCGCGCCGTGCCGTCGAGCTTGGTTACCACGAGACCGGTGACGCCGGCGATCTCCTTGAAGATTTCGACTTGATTGAGCGCGTTCTGCCCGGTGGTGGCGTCGAGCACGAGAATGACTCCGTGCGGCGCGTTCTGATCGAGCTTCGTCAACACCCGCACGATCTTGGTGAGCTCGGCCATCAGGTCCGACTTGTTCTGCAAACGGCCGGCGGTATCGATCAACAGCACATCGGCGGCTTCAGCGCGTGCGCGCTCCAACGCCGCATAGGCCACGCCGGCCGGGTCGGCGCCCACGTCCTTCGCCACCACCTCGGCATCGACGCGCTCGCCCCATATCTTGAGCTGATCGATCGCCGCGGCGCGAAACGTATCGGCGGCAGCCAGCATCACGCGCAAGCCCTTACGTCTGAAAAGATGCGCCATCTTGCCGATCGTCGTGGTCTTGCCGGTGCCATTTACGCCGACCACGAGGAACACCTGCGGCCTTGCGCCCCCGCCGACGGCAAAATCCTGTGCTAGCGGTTCGAGCACGCTCACGATCTCGGCGGCAAGGATATCGCGCACTTGATCGGGGTCGAGTCCTCTGTCGTAGCGGCCCTTGGCGATCGCGTCGCGGATGCGCCCGGCCATGGCGACGCCGAGATCGGCCTTGATCAGGACCTCTTCCACCTCATCGAGCGTGTCCTCGTCGAGCTTTCGCTTGACCAGCGCGCCGGCGAGACTGTCGGAGAGCGCATTGCTGGTGCGGGCGAGACCCGCGCGAAGCTGGTCGAACCAGCCGCGTCGAGATTCGGCTAAAGATTTCGGCTTGTTGTCGCGCTCGCTTGGGGGCAGTTGCTCGGGCGGCGCGCTGCCGGGCGAAGCTGCCGGACCTCCAGGCGGCGGCACGGGCTTGGCTGAAGGCTGCTCGGCGGGCTTCGGCGGAGTCTTCTCCGTGGGCACCGGGGCGGCCTTTTTTTCCTGTGGCGAGGGCTTCTCCCGGTCCCCGGGGGTCCGTTCGTCGGGGGGCGTGTCACCGGGCTGGGCCGCGGGCCCGGCGGGCGGCGGCGCCTCAGGCTGCGACGTCGGCTTTGGCTTGGCAGCCTTCTTCGGCGCACGCTTGCGTGCCGGAGGCTCCTTCCTCGCCGGGCGGTCTTTCGGAGGTTCCTTCTTGGCCGGCTCGCGCTGGGGCGGCTTGCGCTTTGGCGCATCGGACGGCGGCTCTTTGACAGGACGCGGCGTGGGTTCGGCAGGCTTCGGCTTGTCCCCACCAATGCCGAACAGACGCTGGAAGAATCCCGGCTTCTTGTCCCCGCTCATGGCCTCACCGCGATCAGCGAAGCGCCATCGTCGCCGGCCACGACCGCCTCGAGCAGAGCGCCCGCGGCCTGATACGCCTCGAGCCGCACGGGCGTGAAATCGGCCGAGCGGCCCTGGCGCGCGTTCTCCATCAGCACATTGATGCGCCTGCCCTTGGCGTTGGCGAGATGAAGCTTCAGCGCGCCGAGCCCCTTCTCGCGCAATTCGGCGGCGCGCCGCGCGATCACCGCGCCATGCATTTGCGGCATGCGCGCGGCGGGCGTACCCTCGCGCGCGGAGTAAGGGAACACATGCAGGAAGGTCAGGCCGCAATCGTCGACCAGCGACAGCGAGTTCCTGAACATGTCGTCCGTCTCGGTGGGGAAGCCGGCGATGAGATCGGCGCCGAACACGATGTCTGGACGCGCGCGCCGCATCGCCGCACAGAATTGGACCGAGTCGGCGCGAGCATGCCGCCGCTTCATCCGCTTCAAGGTGAGATCGTCGCCCGACTGCAGTGAAAGATGCAGATGCGGCATAAGCCGCTCCTCCTCGGCAATCGCAGCGATCAGCGCCGGATCGGCCTCGACCGAATCGATGGAAGACAGTCTGAGACGCGGCAACTCCGGCACGAGCTTGAGCACCGAGCGCACCAGCTTGCCGAGGGTCATCTCGCCGGGGAGGTCCTTGCCGTAAGCGGTGATGTCGACGCCGGTGAGCACGATCTCGGCATAGCCACGTCCGGCGAGCTTGCGCACCTGCGTCACGACTTCTCCCGCCGGTACCGAGCGTGACGGTCCGCGCCCGAACGGAATGACGCAGAAGGTGCAGCGATGATCGCAACCGTTCTGGATTTGCACATAGGCGCGCGTCCTGGAACCGAAGCCTTCGATCAGATGCGAGGCAGTCTCCTTCACCGACATGATATCGTTGACGACCACCCGCTCGCTGCCCTCGATGCCGAAGCCGGCGAACGTCTTGGCTTCGAGCTTGTCCTGATTGCCGACGACGTGGTCGACCTCCTCCATCGCGGCGAAGCGCGCCGGGTCGATCTGCGCCGCGCAGCCGGTGACGATGATCTTGGCGCCAGGCCGCTCGCGCCGTGCTTTGCGGATCGCCTGCCGCGCCTGGCGCACCGCCTCGCCCGTCACCGCGCAAGTATTGACGATCACCGCATCGGAGAGCCCCGCGGCGTTCGCATGCTCGCGCATGACTTCGGACTCGTAGGCGTTGAGCCTGCAGCCGAAAGTGACGATCTCAAGCTCGGACATTGGCGGCTTCTAACACGAAAGTTTGGCGAAATCCCTTCCCGAGGGTCAAACCTTGGCGGCGGCGAAAAGCTCCGCCGGCAAGGTGCCTTCATAGTCGAGCTCATAGGGGCCGGTCATCAGGATATGGCCGTCGCTGTCGCGCCACTCGATCAGGAGATCGCCGCCCGGCAAACTCACCTTGACCTTGCGGCCGGTCAACTCGCGCCGCTCGGCGGCAACCGCGGCGGCGCAGGCCGCCGTGCCGCAGGCCCGCGTCAGGCCGGCGCCACGCTCCCAGGTGCGAACCTTGAGGCGATCGGGGCCGACGACTTGCACCAGCGAGATATTGGCCCGCTCGGGGAACAGCGGATGATGCTCCAGCATCGGCCCGACACGGCCGAGGTCGTGCGCCTCGACATCCTCGACAAAGAACAGGGCATGCGGGTTGCCCACATTCACCACCGCGGGAGAATGCAGCACCGGATCGTCGATCGGCCCGACCTGCAGCTCGATCCGCCTTGTATCGTGGAACGGCTCGGCCAGCGGAATTTCGTTCCAGTCGAAACGTGGGCTTCCCATGTCGATGGTGACGGTACCGTCGTCATTGACCTCGGCCCCGAGCACACCGCTTTCCGTCTCGATGCTGGTTTCGGACGTGCCGCGCTCGGCGGCCACCAGCGCCGCCACGCAGCGCGCGGCATTGCCGCAAGCGCCGACCTCGCCGCCGTCGGCGTTCCAAATGCGCATGAACACATCGGCCTTGCGCGACAGCTCGAGCGCGATGATCTGGTCGCACCCCACCCCCGCTTGGCGGTCGGCGATCGCCTGGAGCGTTTCCGGCGTGAGCGACAGCGGGCGCATACGCGCGTCGAGCACGACAAAGTCGTTGCCGAGCCCGTTCATCTTGCGGAAAGGTGTCATGCCGCTCATCAATGTTTTCGCCAGGTTTGAGCCGTTATATGGCGTTTGCCGTGTCTTAGACCAGAGAGCCCCGCCATGGCAGCCGTATTGCGCAGAGACAAAGCGCACGCCCTCGTTCCCCATACGCTGAAGGAGCCCCTGCCGGGCCGGAAGCAGGGCATGCTTGCCGGCACGACCTTCATGGTGAAGGACCTGTTCGCCATTGCCGGCCACAGGGTCGGCAACGGCAATCCCGACTGGTACGCCCATGCCAAGGCCGCCCCGGCCACGTCGCGTGCGATCCAATGGCTGCTCGACGCCGGGGCCTCCTGCACCGGCATCACCATCTGTGACGAGTTCTTCTACAGCGTGCTCGGCTGGAACGCCCATTACGGCCAACCGCTGAACAGCCGCGCGCCGGATCGGGTCACCGGCGGGTCGTCCTGCGGCTCTGCCGCGGCGGTCGCCGCAAAAATGTGCGACTTCGCACTTGGCAGCGACACGGGCGGCTCGATCCGCGTGCCCGCCTCCTTCTGCGGGCTCTTCGGCCTTAGGCCGAGCCACGGCCGCATCTCGCTCGAGGGCGTAACACCGATGGCGCCGAGCTACGACACGGTCGGCTATCTTGCGCGCGAGGTCGAGCTGTTCCGCAAGGTCGGCCATGTCCTCCTGGAGGGGGAGCCGGTCTATACCGGTATCGAGCGCCTGATCCTGGCTGAGGATCTCTTCAGCCACGCCGAAGCGAGCGCCGATGCAGCATTGTGGCGCGTGCTGGCGAACGTCGGCCCTGCCCTGCCCGCGCCGGAACATTGGGTGATCGCCGGCGATGAGATCGACGCCTGGCGCGACGCTTTCCGCATCATCCAGGGCTTCGAAATCCAATCGACGCTGCTCCCCTTCATTCAGTCTCACGATGTCAATTTGGGCCCTGGCATCAAGGAGCGCTTCGACATTGCGGCGGCGATCACCCCTGCCGAAGCCGACGCCGCGCGCACCCTGCGCACGAAGATCGTCGAGCAACTCGATGCGCTCGTGCCGCCGGGGACCCTGATCGTGCTGCCGACCACGCCGACCTTGCCGCCGGAACGAGGCATTCCGGACGGCGCATCCTTCGCCGAGTTCCGGACAACGACGCTCGGCTATACCTGCCTGGCCGGCCATGCCGGCCTGCCGCAAATCTCGCTCCCGGCGACGGAAGCCGCGGGTTGTCCCATCGGACTCTCCTTCATCGGCTGGAGGGGCGGCGACGAGGCGTTGCTCGACCTCGCCGTCAGCCTTGAACCGTCCCTAAGGAACGTAGCCGTGAGCTCCTCGGTTTGAGTGCTGTGATGCAGGACAAGCCGTCCTTCCGCTATGGCATCGGCTTCCGCGCGCTGACGCGAGAGATCGCCGAACCGGTCGCGCTGCCGGTTTCCGGGACGCTTCCCTCCTGGCTGGAGGGTACCCTGCTCCGCACCGGCCCCTCCAAATTCGAGGTCGGCGAGCGAACCTATAATCACTGGTTCGACGGTCTGGCCATGCTGCACCGCTTCGCCTTCGCCGACGGCGGCGTGACCTACACCAACCGCTTTCTCGCGAGCAACGCCTATTGCGCGGCGGAGAAGTCCGGCAAGATTTCCTACGGCGAGTTCGCCACCGACCCCTGCCGCACCCTGTTCGGCCGCGTCGCCGCGATCTTCCATCCCAAGCTCACCGACAATTGCTGCGTCAACGTCTCGGATTATGCGCGCGAGGTGGTCGCCTTCACCGAAACGGCGATCCCCTTGCGCATCTCACCCAAGACGCTGGAGACGCTCGGCGTGTTCGGCTACCGCAGGGCGCTGAGAGGGCAAATCTCCACCGCGCATCCGCATTACGACGCCGCGCGGCGCTGCCACTACAACTACGTTGCCGATCTCGGCATGAAGAGCCTCTATCGCCTCGTCAGCATCGGCGACAACGGCAAGCAGCGGGTCGTGGCCAATATCCCCGTCGAGCGGCCCGCCTATATGCACAGCTTCGGCATGAGCGCGGACCATTTGGTGCTCACCGAGTTCCCCCTGGTGGTCAACCCCATCGACCTCAGGCTCTCCGGCAAGCCCTTCATCCAGAACTACCGCTGGGAGCCCGAGCGCGGACTGGTCTTCCACGTCGTCGAGAAGGACTCCGGCAAGCTGGTCCGCACCGCGACGGCCGACGCCGCCTTCGCCTTCCACCACGTCAATTCCTTCGCACATGGCGACGGCGTCGATGTCGACGTCATTACCTATCCCGACGCCACGATCATCGATCAGCTTTATCTGGCGCGCCTCCGTGACAGCGCCCCGATCGCCGCGACCGGCCGGCTCACGCGTTTTCGCATCCCGTTCGCCAGCGACGTTCCGGTCACGCACCGGACCTTGTCGGACATGCCGCTCGAATTGCCGCGCATCGACTACGAAAGTTGCGCCGGCAAGCCCTACCGCTACGTCTGGGGCGCCGGTGTCGCCACCGAGGGCGATTTCCTCGACTCGATCGTCAAACTCGATACCGAGAGCGGCCGCGCCGCCGCCTGGCATGTCGCAGGCCTATATCCGGGCGAGCCGGTGTTCGTGCCCTGGCCTTCGCGCCAAGCCGAGGATGACGGCGTGCTGCTCTCGATCGTGCTGGATATCGAACGAAACCGTTCCTTCCTGCTCGTGCTCCACGCGGCAAGCTTGAACGAGCTGGCGCGGGCCGAGGCGCCGCACGCCATTCCCTTCCATTTTCACGGCAATTACTTTCCAGGCGCCGCTTGACTTGCGGCGCCCGGTCGCCGACATTCCGGCCGAAATTCAAGGCAGCTCCGTAAAACGAGCCGCCGCCCTGAACATGATTCTCGCGCTCAAGCAGGCCAGAGACCGATAGCGCAGAATAAGGAGTCAGGGGGGTCAACACCCGTCAGCGCGATGCGCCCACGGGTGACGTTTTGCTTTGCGTATCCTCATGCTGAGGAGCGCCAGGAAGGAAGAGTATGGCTGGAACCCGCAGACTGCGCCTCGGCATCCTCGCCGCGCTGGCGCTCGCCTGCCTGCCCGCCCTGACGCTTGCGCAAGGCGGCCGCGTGCCGGTCATGGCCGGTGGCGACTCCGACTCCGACGCCTGCGGCTCGCAAGGCGTGGTGCAGGGCCTCGACCCGCAAGGCGACGGCTTCCTCGCCGTGCGCGCCGGCACGGGTTCCGGCTACGCCATGCTGGACAAGGTCCATAACGGCCACATCGTCAATCTCTGCGACGAGCGCGGCAACTGGCTCGGCGTCGTCTACTCCCATGAGACCATGGATTGCGGCGTCGGCACGCCGTGGCCGCAGTCCCGCCCCTATGCGGGTCCGTGCCTCTCCGGCTGGGTCTACCGCAAATTTGTCGGAGCGTTCGCCGGCTGATGTTCGAGACCTTATCCGAGCGGCTTGGCGCCATCCTCGACAAGCTCACCCGCAAGGGAGCGCTGACCGAGGCCGACGTGGCGGAGGCGATGCGCGAGGTGCGCCGCGCCCTGCTCGAGGCCGATGTCGCGCTCGACGTGGTGCGCTCCTTCATCGATCGCGTCAAAGAGAAGGCGGTCGGCCAGGAGGTGGTCCGCTCGGTCACGCCGGGCCAGATGGTCATCAAGATCGTGCAAGACGAGCTGGTGCGCACGCTCGGCTCGGACGCGCAAGGCATCGACCTCGCCGCCACGCCGCCGGTGGTGATGATGCTGGTCGGCCTGCAAGGCTCCGGCAAGACCACCACGACCGCCAAGCTCGCCAAGCGGCTCGAGAGTCGCGACAAGCAGAAAGTGCTGATGGCCTCACTCGATACCCGCCGGCCTGCGGCACAGGAGCAGCTGCGCGTGCTCGGCAAGCAGACCGGTGTCGCCACGCTCCCCATCGTCACCGGCGAGCAGCCGGCCACGATCGCCAAGCGCGCCGTCGAGACCGCCAAACGCGGCGGCTACGACGTGCTGTTGCTCGACACCGCCGGGCGCACGCATATCGACGAGGAGCTGATGGCCGAGACCGCCGCCATCGAGAACATCGCGCGCCCGCACGAAACCTTGCTGGTCGCCGATGCGCTGACCGGTCAGGACGCCGTCAACCTCGCCAAGAGCTTCGATCAGCGCGTTGCGTTGACGGGCATCGTGCTCACCCGCGTCGACGGTGACGGCCGCGGCGGCGCCGCGCTCTCCATGCGCGCCGTCACCGGCAAGCCGATCAAGCTGATCGGCGTGGGCGAGAAGCTCGACGCACTCGAGGACTTCCATCCCGAGCGCATCGCCGGCCGCATCCTCGGCATGGGCGACGTGGTCGGCCTGGTCGAAAAAGCGATCGAGACGGTCGAGATCGACAAGGCGGAGAAGATCGCCGCCAAGGTCAAGAAGGGTGCCTTCGATCTCGACGACCTCGCCGAGCAGCTGAAGCAGATGCAGAAACTCGGCGGCATGGGCGGCGTGCTTTCCATGCTGCCCGGCGTCGGCAAGATCAAGAAGCAGCTCGACGCGGCCAATATCGACGAGGCGATCCTCAAGCGCCAGCAAGCGATGATCGGCTCGATGACACGCGGCGAGCGCAAGAACCCGAAGCTGCTCAATGCCTCGCGCAAGAAGCGGATCGCCGCCGGCTCCGGCACCAGCGTGCAGGACATCAACAGGCTGGTGAAGATGCACCGGCAGATGGCCGACATGATGAAGGCCATGGGCAAGAAGCGCGGCGTGCTGGGCCAGCTCTTCGGCGGCGGTCCGCCGCCGGAAATGCCCGCCGAGCTGCCGCAAGGCGGCCTGCCGCCGCTCCCCCCTGGCGGCTTTCCCGGACTTCCCGGCAATTTCCCCGGCCTGCCCGGCGGATTGCCGCGCGGTCTTCCCGGCCTGCCCGGCTCGAAGAAACGATGAGATCAAACTTAGGAGAATGACAGCATGGCACTGAAGATCAGACTGGCGCGGGCCGGCGCGAAGAAGCGGCCCTATTACCGCATCGTCGTCGCGGACTCGCGGAGCCCTCGCGATGGGCGCTATATTGAAAAAATCGGCACTTACGATCCGCTGCAGTCGAAGGACTCGGCCGAGCGGGTCAAATTCGTCGAGGAGCGGGTGAAGCATTGGCTCGGCCACGGCGCCCAGCCGACCGATCGCGTGCTCCGATTCCTTGACGCCGCCGGCATCAGGAAGCGCGACGCGCGCTCGAACCCGCAAAAGGGCCAGCCCGGCAAGAAGCGGCTCGAGCGCGAGGAGGCCAAGAAGACCGCCGCCGAGGAGAAGGCCAAGGCCGCCGCCGAAGCCGCTGCCGCACCCCCGCCCGCCGAGGAGCCGGCGCCCGCCGAGGAGCCGGCGCCCGAGGTTGCCGAGGCTGCCGAGCCCGCGGCCGAGACCGACTCCGCGGCCGAGGCCGAGCCGGCTTAGGCCTTGCGGAACCAAGCCGACCGCGTGCTGCTCGGCGAGATCGGAGCGGCGCAGGGGCTGAAGGGCGAGGTGCGGCTGCGCTCCTATACCGAGGAGCCTACCGCCATCGCCCGCTACGGCGCGCTCGAGGACGAAGCGGGTCGCGCCGTCGAGATCGAGTCGGTGCGCGTCACCCCCAAGGCGCTGGTCGCCCGCATCAAGGGCGTCACCACCCGCGAAGGCGCCGAAGCGCTCGCCCGCACCCGGCTCTATATTTCTCGCTCGCGCCTGCCTGAGCGCGAGACCGACGAGTGGTATCATGCCGACCTGATCGGGCTTGCGGCGATCGGTGCACGAGGCGAGGAGATCGGCACGGTGGTCGCGGTGCAGAATTTTGGCGCCGGCGACCTGATCGAGATCAAGCCGGCGGAGGGCGGCGCAACGGTGCTGGTCCCCTTCACCCGCGATATGGTGCCCGAGGTCGACGTCGAGGGCGGGCGCCTGACCCTCAATCCGCCGGAGGGATTATTCGAATGACCTGGCGCGCGACCGTGCTCACCATCTTCCCGGAGATGTTTCCCGGGCCGCTCGGGCTTAGTCTCGCCGGCAAGGCGCTCGCCAAAGGCAAATGGGAGCTTGCCACCATCGACATCCGTGGTTTCGCTGGCGACAAGCACCGCGCGGTCGACGACACGCCGGCCGGCGGCGGCGCCGGCATGGTGATGCGCGCCGACATCGCCGCCGCTGCCATCGATGCCGCGCGCGCCGCCATGCCTCCCGGCGCGCCCACCATCTATCTCTCGCCCCGCGGCTATCCCTTCATGCAGGAACAGGCACGTGAGCTCGCGGAACGACCCGGGGTTATTCTGCTTTGCGGCCGCTTCGAGGGCATCGACGAGCGCGTGCTGCAGGCACGCAACGTCGAGGAGATCTCCATCGGCGACTATGTGCTGTCCGGGGGCGAGCTTGCCGCGCAAGTGGTGATCGACGCCGTGGTGCGGCTGCTGCCCGGCGTCGCCGGCAACGAAAGCTCGCTGGCCGAGGAAAGTTTCGCGCAAGGGCTGCTCGAATATCCACACTATACCCGGCCGCGCGACTGGGAAGGACGCGCCATCCCCGACGTGCTGCTCTCCGGCGACCATAAGGAGATTGCCGAATGGCGGCATGAGCAAGCCGAGAAGATCACCAAGCAACGCCGCCCCGACCTGTGGGGCGAGCGCGGCAAGAGCAAACCTTGATCGAGGTCAGGACAGCGCCGCGCGGCAAGTGCTAAACCCACGGCAAACAAGCGAGGTGCTGGGCATGAAAGCGATGATCTTGGCCGCGGCAGCGGTCCTTGGCGGTTCGGGAGCGGCGGCGCAGGACGCCGACATCGAGGCGGGCGCCGCTTACGCCAATGAGATCTGCGCCACCTGCCATGCCGTGCTTGCGAACGAAGAATATTCGCCGTTGCCGCAAGCCACCCCCTTCCAGACCGTGGCCGACACGCCGGGCATGACCGAGCTTGCGCTCACCGTCTGGCTGCAAAGCTCGCACCCAACCATGCCCAATATCATTCTCGAGCCGGACGACATGCGCAACGTCGTGGCCTATATCCGCAGCCTGAAGACGCCCTCGGAGTAAGCCATGCTGGCACGCGCGCCGTTCACGCTCAGCCTGCTGCTGCTCTCGGCCATCCCGGCCGGCGCGCAGGTCTATACGGACCATCTGCTTGGCAGATTCTCAGCCACCGAAGACGGCTGTCAGAGCGGGGGCAAGCCCGAATTCGAGATCAGGCGCGGCATTGTCGAGGGGCCCGGCGTCTTCTGCATCCTCGGCGCCACCAAGCCGACCGAGATCGGCACGGAGGCCTACGAGGCAAACTGCAGGCAGCCAGGTGTGATCGGCACGCTGCATTTCGACCTTTCGAAGCAGCCGGACCACATCCGGATCATGCTGCCGGAGAGCCATGACTGGCTCACGCTTTATGTCTGCAAAGCGGGCGGTGATTAGCCTCGACAACCCTGCCGGGCCTGCGCTAGAACCGCCCGGCGCTAGGGCCCCTGCCCCCGCGTTCTTACGACGAAGGATCAATCAAAAAGAATGGCGTTCGCCGCAAGGCCTCTGGCCCAAGGCAGGCGTCCACCGAAAGGTCATTGCCATGAACATCATCGAGCAGCTCGAAAAAGAGCAAGCTGCGGCGCTCTCCAGCAAGCGGAAAGTCCCAGATTTCGGTCCCGGCGACACCTTGCGCGTCAACGTCAAGGTGATCGAGGGCGAGCGCAGCCGCGTGCAGGCCTATGAAGGCGTATGCATCGGGCGCTCCGGCGGCGGGGTGAACGAGAACTTCACCGTGCGCAAGATTTCCTATGGCGAGGGCGTGGAGCGCGTCTTCCCGATCCATTCGCCGCTGATCGACTCGATCGAGGTGGTGCGCAGAGGGCGCGTGCGCCGCGCCAAGCTCTATTATCTGCGCGGCCGCCGCGGCAAGGCAGCGCGCATCGCCGAGCGCCAGGAGACGCGGGGCAAGAAGGCGGAACCCTTCAAGGGCTTCAAGCGGCCAAAAGGCGAGTCCGACGATCTCAAGCTGATCAAGGGGGTGACGCCGGAGCTCGAAGCGCGATTGAACAAGCTCGGGCTGATCAAGTTCGAGCAGATCGCCAATTTCACCGACGACGAGATCGCCGCGCTCGACGAGCAGCTCTCGTTGAACGGCGCCATCGAGCATGACGACTGGGTCGCCCAGGCGGTCGCGTTGATGGCCGAGACCACGGCCGGAGAGGTCCCCGCCGAGGAAGAGGAAGAAGGCGAAGCTGCCGAGGCCGCTGAGCCAAAGGCCAAGGCCGCGAAGCCCGCCAAGGACAAGACCGCCAAAAAGCCCAAAAAGGGTTAGCGCGCTCTTTTCTGCCTCTCACTCGTCATGGCCTCGACTGGAGAGTCCTTCATGTCGCTCACGATGTATCAGGCCTCGGTTCCCGTGTTCGTGCGCATGCTCGGGGTCTTGTCCAAGGTCCTGGACAAGGGTGCTGCCTTCGCCGAAGCGCGCGAGATCGATCCCGCGGTGCTCGTCAGCGCCCGCCTCGCCCCGGATATGCTGCCGCTGTCACGGCAGGTGCAGATTGCCAGCGACATGGCTATGCGGGGGGCGGCGCGGCTTGCCGGCGCCAGCTTTCCCAACACTCCCGACACGGAGGCAAGCTTCCCCGAGCTCAAGGAGCGCATCGCTCAGACGCTCCGCTTCCTCGACGGGATCTCTGCCGCGGAGATCGACGGCAGCGAAGAACGGCCGATCAGCATCAAAGTGGGCGATCAGGATTTGAACTTCAAAGGTCAGGACTATCTGCGGTATTTCGTGCTGCCGAACCTCTATTTCCACGTGACGGCCGCCTATCTCATCCTGCGCCACAACGGCGTCGAGCTTGGCAAGCGGGACTTCCTCGGCATGTGATTTGGGGGTTTGTAAACCGGGGCTTGAGACGCTATCTCATGCCCTGACAAGCCGAAAACCCAGCCACCGCCATGGCCAAGCCGCGCACCCTCTACGATAAGATCTGGGACGCCCATCTCGTGCATGAGGCGGAGGACGGCACCTGCCTGATCTATATCGACCGGCATCTGGTGCATGAAGTGACCAGCCCTCAGGCCTTCGAGGGCCTGCGCATGGCCGGCCGCCGGGTGCGCGCGCCGGAGAAGACGCTCGCCGTGGTGGACCACAACGTGCCGACCACCGACCGCTCCAAGGGCATCGACGATCCTGAGTCCAAGATCCAGATCGAAACATTGGCGCAGAACGCCAAGGACTTCGGCATCGAATATTACCACGAGCGCGACAAGCGGCAGGGCATCGTGCATGTGGTCGGTCCCGAGCAGGGCTTCACCCTCCCCGGCACCACCATCGTCTGCGGCGACAGCCACACCTCGACCCACGGCGCGTTCGGCGCGCTTGCGCACGGCATCGGCACGTCCGAGGTCGAGCATGTGCTCGCCACCCAGACGCTGATCCAGCACAAGGCGAAGAACATGCTGGTGCGCGTCGACGGCGCGCTGCCCGAAGGCGTCACCGCCAAGGACATCATCCTCGCCATCATCGGCGAGATCGGCACCGCCGGCGGCACCGGCCATGTCATCGAATATGCCGGCGAGGCGATCCAGTCGCTGTCGATGGAAGGGCGCATGACCATCTGCAA
>DATICH010000223.1:0-2619 GCA_035456885.1 Methyloceanibacter sp. | reverse complement strand
AATCTCGGCCCGGTCGCGCGGCTTGAGGCGCTTGGACGGCTTGGCGGTGCGAGCTTCGATCGAGGCTGACATGGCGGCTACTCCCAACGGACTGACGCTGGGAGGAGCATGCGGGGACAGCCCTTGAGGAAGCGTTAAGGTAACCGAACCGAAAACGAACCCGGGGCCTTGCACCCGGAAGTGGCCGGAAAGCTCAGGGCAAGGCGCAATCTTGTCGCCCGCTTTGGGGCCTCCATATTAAGCCTGAGAAATCCGGGGTTTGGCCCGGGCAAGCAGTTTGGAGGCCCTTATGAGCTATCTCCGCACCGCCATTCTTCTGGCAGCGCTGACGGCGCTGTTCATGGGGGTCGGCTATCTGGTCGGCGGCCAGGCCGGCATGCTGATCGCGCTCCTCGTCGCCGGCGGCATGAATCTGTTCGCCTATTGGAACTCCGACAAGATGGTGCTGCGCCTGTATGGCGCGCACGAGGTGGACGCGCGTGCCGCGCCCGAGCTGTACGACATGGTGGGCCAGCTCGCCGGCAATGCCAGGCTGCCGATGCCGAAGGTCTATGTCATGGACAATCCGCAGCCGAACGCGTTCGCCACCGGGCGCAACCCGCAGAACGCGGCGGTCGCCGTGACCACCGGGCTGATGCAAACGGTGACCAAGGAGGAACTGGCCGGCGTGATCGCGCACGAGCTTGCGCATATCAAGAACCACGACACCTTGCTGATGACCGTGACCGCCACGGTGGCCGGCGCGATCTCCATGCTGGCGAATTTCGGTCTCTATTTCGGCGGCGGGCGCAACGACAGCGGTCATATGGGCATCATCGGCACCTTGATGCTGGTGATCCTCGGCCCGCTGGCGGCCGGCTTGGTGCAGATGGCGATCAGTCGCACGCGCGAATACGAGGCCGACCGGATCGGCGCCGAGATTGTCGGCCGGCCGCGGTGGCTCGCCTCGGCCTTGCAGAAAATCTCGCGCGCGGCGCAGCGCATCCCCAATATCGAGGCGGAGCGCAACCCGGCGTCGGCGCCGCTATTCATCGTCAATCCGCTGTCGGGCGCGCGCATGGACAATCTGTTCTCGACGCACCCGAATGTCGAGAACCGGGTGGCGCGACTCGAGGCGATGGCGCAGGCGATGGGCGAGCCTGGCCTTGCGCCTACCGAGCAGCGCGTCGCCGGGCGCGGCGGTCCTTGGGGCTAGGCCGCGCCAAGGCTTTAGGGCACAACAACGCATGATCGCCGCCAATAAGGAGGCGCGGGAGCGCGCGCGACTGCGCGAGGCGCAAGTCGGGCTGCCGGCGCGCCGCGCCGCCGCCGAGGTGCTCGCCGCGGTACTGCAAAAGAAGCAGCCGCTCGACGATATTCTCGGCCGCTCGCTCGAGCGGGGCTTCATGTTCGATCTGCCGCAGCGCGATCGCGCGCTCACCCGCGCCATCGTCGCGGCGAGCCTTCGACGCAAGGGCCAGCTCGATCACGTGCTCAGCACATTTCTCGACCGCGGCATCCCCGAGAAGTCCGGCACGCTCTATCCGATCCTGCTGTCGGCGGCGGCGCAGCTGATCTTCCTGAAGACGCCGCCGCATGCGGCGATCGATCTCGCGGTGACGCTCGTCCAATACGACCCGCGCGCCAAGCGCTACGACAAGCTCGCCAATGCCGTGCTGCGGCGCGTGGCGAATGACGGCGCGAGGATCGCGGCGAAGCTCGACGCGGCGCGGATCAACACGCCCGATTGGTTGTGGGAGCGCTGGGTGAGCTATTGGGGCGAAGCCCGCGCGCACGACATCGCCGCCGCGCATCTGATCGAGCCGCCGCTCGATCTCAGCGTAAAGCGCGACCCCGAGCTTTGGGCGGAGCGACTCAATGGCCGCGTGCTGCCCGGCGGCAGCGTGCGGCTGCTGCCAAAGGGGCGCATCGAGCAGCTTCCGGGCTTCAGCGAGGGCGCTTGGTGGGTGCAGGACGTGGCGGCATCGTTGCCGGCGCGGCTGATGGGCGAGGTGGCGGGCAAGCGGATCGCCGATCTTTGCGCCGCGCCCGGCGGCAAGACCGCGCAGCTCGCGCTTGCCGGCGCCACGGTGGTCGCGGTTGACAGCTCGAAGACGCGGCTCGGGCTTGCCGCCGAGAATCTGGCGCGGCTCGGGCTCGAGGCGGAGTTGGTGCAGGCCGACGCGGCGCAGTGGCAGCCGGGCGAGACCTTCGACGCGGCGCTGCTCGACGCGCCCTGTTCCTCGACCGGCACGATCCGCCGCCATCCCGATATCCCCTACACCAAGTCGCCGCGGGACATCGTCGCGCTCGCCGCGCTGCAAGGACGGTTGCTCGACAATGCGGCACGGCTGGTCAGGCCGGGGGGCAGGCTGGTCTATTCAACCTGTTCGCTGGAGCCGGAGGAGGGCGAGGCGCAAATCGCCGCTTTTCTCACGCAAAACGCGGGATTCAAGCTCGACCCCATTCGGCCCGAGGACGTTTTCGGCCAGGGGGATTGGATCGAGTCCTCCGGGCTTTTGCGGACTTTTCCCTACGAACTCAAGCTCGGCGGCCCGGAATGGGGCGGCATGGACGGCTTTTTTGCAACACGCCTGGTGCATTCAGGTTAAGCCTATCCAGTATCGGGCTTGATCGAAA
>DATICH010000222.1:0-3807 GCA_035456885.1 Methyloceanibacter sp. | reverse complement strand
CCTCCGAAATAGCTCGGCGTGGTGGCGAGGTAGCAAGAGGCGTCGGCGAACAGCTCGCGGAAATAACCGACGCTCTCCTTGAGCTCTTCAGGCTGAAGGAAGGGCAAGCCGTTCTGGGTAACCAGCAATCCACCGGGCTTTAGGCAGCGGGCGCAGCCGGCATAGAACTCGCGGGTGAACAGCACCGCGCCGGGCCCGACCGGATCGGTGGAATCGACCACGATCACGTCGAAGCGGTCGTCGGTCTCCGCCACGAATTTGGTGCCGTCGGCGATCACGATCCTGGTGCGCGGATCGTCATAGGCGCCCGCCGAGATCTCCGGAAAGTGCCGGCGGCAGAGATCGATCACGCCACGATCGATCTCGCACAGCGTCACCTGCTCGAGCTCGGGATGCTTCAAAGTTTCGCGCAGCACCCCGCCATCGCCGCCACCGACGATCAGCGCCCTCTTCGCGCGCCCATGAGCGAACAGCGGCACATGCGCCATCATCTCGTGATAGATGAACTCGTCCTTGGTCGTTAGCTGGATGATGCTGTCGAGCATCATCACGCGACCGAAGTCGGCGTTCTCGAAGATGATCAGGCGCTGGTGCTCGGTCTCGCTGTCGAAGAGGACGCGGTCCGCCTTCAGACGGACACGGTGGCCACGGTGGAGCGTCTCTTCGATCCAGCGTTCCATCGATGCATTTCCTTCCCGCGCAACTGCTCCTTGACCACCACCTTGCGAGGCGAGAACGCCTCCTTCAGAACGGCAATGGACGCTCTCGGGTCGGTATGGCCGCACATGAAGACATCGAGCGCGGCATAACCGTATTCCGGCCAGCTATGAATCGAGATGTGCGATTCGGCGAGAACCGCGACACCCGATACGCCGCCGTTCGGCGTGAAGTGATGAAGGTGAATATGCAGGAGCGTGGCGCCCGCTACCTCAATGCATCGTCGGAGCGTTTGCTCGATGTGCTCTAAATCGTCGAGCCGCTCTGCCCGAACGAGGTCGATGATGAGATGAGTGCCCGCGAAGCGAACCCCATCGCGCTCACAGAAAAAGTCCTTGTGCCCCTCTCCTTCGGAGAGCGAACACCGGGAAAGCTTTTCTTCCGTTTGGGCGGTGCTTGAACCATGATCCAAGTCCATCCCCAATTGGAAGAGGGCGTCACTGGACATGGCGTCCTCCCTCCAACCAGCAGATGTTCAAGTCAAACGACGCGCTATTTGCACCTCGCGACCCGGAATGCAAGAGAATTCTACGTGGCGGAGGCGGAATGACCTCGAGCGGCGTTATGCCCCGACCCCGCAGGAGGGCATTCTGGGTGACTGCGGTTAAGAAGCGGTGACCCCCGAAGCCCGGAGCAAGGAGGTCCTTTATGACACCACAGAAGGCAAAGCTGGCGCGCGCCGCGATCGCCGCCGCCATGCTCCTGGCGACGTTGATGCTCTCGCCGGCGACCGGCGCGGCGGCCGAGGCGCTGCCCAAGCTTGGCGCCGATCTCGATCGGACCTCCGTGTCAGGCCTGTCGTCCGGCGCCTATATGGCTGGGCAGCTCCAAGTGGCGCACTCCAAGCACATCGTCGGCTCCGGCATCGTCGCCGGCGGCCCCTATGCCTGCGCCGAGAGCGCGGCCTCAAGGCTCTTTCCGTTCTGGCCGACGGCGGTGGCGCAGAACGCCTCGAAGGCGCTCCATCAATGCATGCAGACCGACTGGGGCGAGCCGGACCCCGTCGAATTGGCGAACCGCGCCAAAGAATTGGCCGATGACGGCGCGATCGATCCGCTCGACGGGCTGGCCGGGGACAATGTCTATCTGTTCTCCGGCAATGACGACCAGACGGTGGAGCGTATCGTGGTCAAGGCGGCCAAGCGCTTCTATGAAGAGGCGGGCGTCGAGGGGAGCAACATGACCCTGGTCGAAGGGAACGGCGGCCATGCCTTCATCACCGAGCAGGGCGGCGCCGCCTGCGGCATCTCGGAGCCGCCTTATGTCAGCAATTGCGGCTACGACCAGGCCAAGGCCATCCTTGCCTGGATCTACGGCCCGCTCGCCGAGCCGGCCTCCGAGGCGTCCGGCAAATTCATCCTGTTCGACCAGACCGCATTCGCCGAGTCGAAGGCCGAGATGGCTGGTGAGGGGGTGGTCTATGTGCCGCAGGCCTGCGCAGAAGCACCGGGCTGCCGCGTGCATGTCGCGCTGCATGGCTGCGAGCAGTCGCGGGAGACCGAAGGTGTGGGCGACACCTTCGTCAAGGAGTCGGGCTTCGCCGAAGCGGCCGACGCCAACCGCATCATCGTGCTCTTCCCGCAGGCGAAGGCGAACTCCACCAATCCCTTCGGCTGCTGGGACTGGTGGGGCTATACCGGCCTCGACTATCTCGGCAAAGACGCGCCTCAGATCAAAGCCATCTGGTCCATGGTCGAGCAGCTTGCCGCTCAACCATGAGGTCAGGCGCTGCGCAGGCCCGCGTCGAAATCGCCGAGGCGCCCGTCGGCTCCGACCTCTACCGGCAGAGCCTGATCCTGCGCGAGGCGATCTTGCGCGCGCCGCTCGGACTCGCCCTTGGTGAGGAGGAGCTTGCCCATGACACCGGCCGCCGGCATTTCTGTGCCATAAGCGATGGCGCTTTGGTCGGCACCGTCTCGCTGAAACCGCTGGACGGCGAGACGCTTCAGCTCCGCCAGATGGCGATCGCCGAGGATCGGCGGGGCGACGGCATCGGCGCGCGGCTGCTCGCCCATGCCGAGGCTTGGGCGCGCGACAACGGCTACCGCCTGATGGTGCTGAATGCCCGGCTGGGCGCCGAGGGTTTCTACGCGCGGTTCGGTTATCTTGCCGAAGGCGAGCCGTTCGAGGAGAACACCATCCCGCATGTCAGAATGACGAAGTCCTTGACCTTACGAGAGGAGCGACCATGAGCATCGAGGTTGGCGACAAGGCGCCGGATTTCACTCTGCCACGAGACGGCGGCGGCACCGTCGCGCTCAAGGCGCTCAAGGGCAAACCGGTGGTGCTCTATTTCTATCCCAAGGACGACACCTCGGGCTGCACGGCGGAGGCTTGCGCCTTCCGCGACGCGCTGCCCGACTTTTCCAAGGTCAAGGCGGAAGTGATCGGCATCTCGCGCGACTCGGTGGAAAGCCACGACAAGTTCAAGAAGAAGTACAAGCTCCCCTTCCCGCTCGCCTCCGACGAAGACGGCAAGGTCTGCCAAGCCTACGGCGTGTGGGCGGAGAAGAGCATGTACGGCAGGAAGTACATGGGGATCGAGCGGTCGACCTTCCTGATCGACGGCAAGGGCGTGGTGCGCGGGGCGTGGCGCAAAGTGAAGGTGCCCGGCCACGCCGAGGAGGTGCTGGGAGCCGCAGCAGCGCTGAAGTGAGCGAAATCGCGAGAGTGGGACCTGTGAAGAGAGTTTGCATAGTCGGAATTTCCGGCAAGCTCGGACAGTACATGGTCAGCATGCCCTCGATCGCGGCTACGAGGTCCGCGGCGTCTGCCGGGAACGCAGTGTCGGCAAGCTGGACCGGTTAAAGGGGCGCATCACCCTGTTTCCCGCCGCTACGAACGACCGCGAGGTTGTCAAGCGGGCAGTCGAAGGCTGTGACGGCGTGCTCACGGTGCTGGTGCCTTGGGGCGTCGAGGGCTATTCGACGGGAACAGCGCAGGCAGTCCTCGACCACGCGCAACCAGGTGCGCGGCTCATTTTCTCCTGCGGCTGGCACATCACACGCGATGGGCAGGACGTCTATTCGTGGCGTCTGCGGACGCTCGTAAAGGTCTTCGGCCCGGTGGCGCGATTGCTCCGATATGCCG
>DATICH010000221.1:0-5783 GCA_035456885.1 Methyloceanibacter sp. | reverse complement strand
TAGGAGCGATAGAAGGCGACCGACTTGTCGAGGTTGCGCACATGCAGCGCGCAATGGGTGAAGGAAGGCGTCACGTCAGGCCGCGTGGTCCTTGCGGTGCTCGGGATAGAGGGTCAGCAGTCCGTCGCGGGTGGCGGGCGTCACGCCGCGCTCGGTGATGAAGCCGGTGACGAGCCGCATCGGCGTCAAGTCGAAGCCCGGATTGGCGGCGCGCGTCCGTTCCGGCGCGATCTCGACTGTGGCAACGCTGCCATCCGGCAACCGCCCAGTCATCTGCGTGACTTCTTCCGCGTTGCGCTCCTCGATCGGGATGGCGCTGCCGCTGTCGAGGCTCCAGTCGATGGTCGAATAAGGCAGCGCCACGAAGAACGGGATGGCGTTGTCGCGCGCGGCGAGCGCCTTGAGATAGGTGCCGATCTTGTTGGCGACATCGCCATTGGCGGTGGTGCGGTCGGTGCCGACGATGCAGAGATCGACCATGCGCTTCTGCATCAGATGGCCACCGGCATTGTCGGCGACGAGCGTATAGGGCACGCCATGCGCGCCGAGCTCGAAGGCGGTGAGCGAGGCGCCCTGGTTGCGCGGTCGGGTCTCGTCGACGAAGACATGGACTTTGATGCCTCGGTCGTGCGCCATATAGATCGGCGCGAGCGCCGTGCCCCAATCGACGCAGGCGAGCCAGCCGGCATTGCAATGGGTGAGGATGTTGATCGTCTCGCCGCCCTTCTTCTCCGCATGCGCGCGGATGATGCCGAGTCCGTGCTCGCCGATTTTCCGGCAGGTCTCCACGTCCTCGTTGCAGATCTCCGCGGCGCGGGCGAAGGCCGCGGCGACCCGCTTGTCGCGCGGCTGGTTGCGCACCGCTTTTTGCATCTCCTCCAGCGCCCAACGGAGATTGATGGCGGTGGGGCGTGTCGCCGCAAGTGTCTCGCAGGCGCGGTCGAGCGCCTCGTCCGAGGCGTCGTTGCGCAGCGCCAGCGCCACGCCGTAGGCCGCGGTGGCGCCGATCAACGGCGCGCCGCGCACCTGCATGGTGGAGATGGCGCGCGCGGCGTCGTCGAGCGTCCGCAGAGTCGCGGTCTCGAATCTATGCGGCAGCTTGGTCTGGTCGATGATCTCGACCGACTTGCCGTCGGACCCGAGCCAGATGGTGCGATAAGGCTTGCCGTCGATCTTCACGCTCAATCGCCTTCGAAGGACATTAATGAGTGGCTCTCCACCCCGAGCTTGGCGAGCCGTGCCGAACCGCCGAGATCGGGCAAATCGATCACGAAGGCCGCGCCGATCACCTCCGCCTTGAGCTTGCGCAAGAGCTTGACCGCGGCTTCCGCCGTGCCGCCGGTGGCGATCAGGTCGTCGACCAGCAGCACCGGCTCGTGGGCGCTGATCGCGTCCTCGTGCATTTCGATCACGTCGATGCCGTATTCCAGCTCGTATTCCTGGCCGATGGCCTTGGCCGGCAGCTTGCCCTTCTTGCGGATCGGCACGAAGCCGCAGCGCAGCCGGTCCGCCACCGCGCCGCCCAGGATGAAACCCCGCGCCTCGATCCCCGCCACCGCTTCGACGCGCCGGTCGGTGAACGGTCGCGCCAATTGCTCGACGCAAGCTCTGAAGCCGCCGGCGTGGCCCAGAAGCGTGGTGATGTCGCGGAACATGATGCCCGGCTTCGGATAGTCGGGTATGGTGCGGACGAGGTCCTTCAGGTCGAGATCGGCAGTCAAAGTCATCCAGGGACCTCCAAATCGGGGCGCGGGCGCGGCGCGGCAAAACCGCCTTGGGGCTAGAGCCTATAGTCGAAGCAGGAACGCCTGGCTAGTCGGCCGGGGTCCGTCGTTCAGGGGGGGAAATCCGTGGCAGACGGTTCCAATCCGATTACCATCCGCGACATCGACGTGCCGTTTTGGCGGATCGTCACCATCCTGATCAAATGGTCGATCGCCGCCATTCCCGCCGCGATCATCGTCACCATCCTCTACGCGCTGATTTTCGCGCTGCTCGGCGGCATCGTGGTCGGCATTCTCGATGCGATCGGCGTTTCCGCGCCGGAATTGCCGTCGTCTCAGTAGGCCTTCCTACTGGGCGCCGCGAAGCACCCGGCCAGCGACTGCGTCGAGCTTCTTCAAGAGCTCCGGATCGCGCGCCTCCGGGGCGGTGATGATCGCCGTGTCGAGCGCGCGGTCGGAGCCGATCGGACAGGGCTCGTGCTCGCGCGGGAAGTCGCGCGCGAGCCGCGCCGCGAGCTTGGCCGCCTTCTCCGCATTGGCCATCAGCACCTTGATGATGTCGCTGACCTGGACGGCATCGTGGTCGGGGTGCCAGCAGTCGAAATCGGTGACCATGGCGACCGTCGCGTAGCAGATCTCCGCCTCGCGGGCGAGCTTGGCCTCGGGCAGATTGGTCATGCCGATCACCGAATAGCCGAGATCCTTATAGGTGATGCTTTCGGCCAAGCTGGAGAATTGTGGGCCCTCGATGCAGACATAGGTGCCACTCCGCGCGACAAGGATGCCTTCCGCCTCCGCGGCCTCGGCCAGATGCAGGCGCAAGCGCGGAGAGACCGGATGCGCCATCGACACGTGCGCCACGCAGCCTGTGCCGAAAAACGAGGTGGCGCGGTTGAAGGTGCGGTCGACGAATTGATCGACCAGCACGAAGGTGCCGGGCGGCAGCTCTTCCTTGAACGAGCCGCAAGCCGACAGCGAGACGAGGTCGGTCACCCCTGCCCGCTTCAGCACGTCGATATTGGCGCGGTAATTGATGTCGGTCGGCGACAGCCGGTGCCCTTTGTCGTGGCGCGACAGGAACACGATGGGCAGCCCGTCGATCTCGCCGATGCGCAACGGGGCCGATGGTTCGCCCCAGGGGCTGGCGATGCGCTCTTCGCGCACATTCTTGAGTCCCGGCAGGTCGTACAGTCCCGAGCCGCCGATAATCCCCAGCACCGCCTTCGTCATGCTTCTCCCTCAGTGCACGCTCACTCACCGACCCGCATGAAGAATATGGCCCAGACCCAATGGCCGCGATGCGACTGGTTGGGCGGCGGGTCGTCCGGCGCGCGCGTATTGATCAGCCAGATCGGCCCCTGCTGGCCAAGTCCTAACGGCATACCGTCGGCCTCGAGCGCGAGGATCCAGCCCGACGTGACGATGTCCTCGGGCTCCAGATAGCCCTCGTAATTGTTGACGGCGACGAAACTCACCTTGGTTGCGGCCGCGCCCACGGCGGCGAGCACTTCTTTCAGGAGCGGCCCGGTGAACACGGCGGCCTTGCCGAGCTCCGTCGTCGTCGCCGTCACCTTGCCCTGCTTCAACCGCGCGAGCATCGGGCGGTCGAAGGCGAAAGCCCGGTCGAAGCTGATATTCAGCCGCGCGAAGATGCTGTCCTTGTCCGCATCGAAGGGGCCGCGATTGGTGTTGGCGATCTCGCCGGCGACGGTGAGCACCACCATCTCTTTCGGCGCTTCCATCTGCTCGGCCGCCTGCGCCGCGAAGGCGGCAAAGCCGATGACCAGAGCGAGAAGCGCGCGCGGCATGGCCCCGTTATACCCCATGGTGAAGGAGAGACCTACGCCGTGTGGGAAGCGTCGCGATGGTGCAGGCGCGCCCAGACGCTGCGCTTGGCGAGATACATGATCACCAGAAAGGCCAGCAGGAACACCATCACCCGCGCGCCGGTCTTGTAGCGTTCCTCGAGCTTGGGTTCGGCGGTCCACATCAGAAACGCCGACACGTCGCGCGCGTAATTGTCCAGCGTGCGCTCGGTGCCGTCGGTATAGGCGACGGCATTGTCGCTCAAGATGGGCGGCATGGCGATCTGGTGCCCCGGGAAGGCGGTGTTGTAGTGCATGCCCTGCGCCAGCTCGAAGCCCTCCGGCGCCGGCTGATAGCCGGTGAGCAGCGCATAGATATAGTCGGGGCCGCCCGGCCGCGCCTTGGCGATGACCGAGAGATCCGGCGGCAGCGCCCCCTGATTGGCGGCGCGCGCCTGCTGCTCATTAACGAATGGCGAGCGGAAGCGGTCGGACGGCCGTCCAGGCCGCTGGAACATCTCCCCTTTGTCGTTTGGTCCGTCGGTAACCTGAACTTGGGATGCGAGAACCTCCACGGCCTTGGGAGAGAACTCCGGGCCGCCGGTCTCGCCGAGATTGCGGTAGGACAACAGGCGCATCGAATGGCACTGGGCGCAGACATCCTTGTAGACCTGGAAGCCGCGCTGCAACTGCGCCCGGTCGAACTTGCCGAACGGCGGATCGAAGCTCCAGCTCTGCGTTTCGATCTGCGGCGCGTGATTGTCCTGGGCGGCGCCGGGCTGCGCCGAAATCAACAGCAAAGCGGCGGCGAAGGAGAAACGCACGGCCATCTCAGACGACCTCCGCGGCTTCTCGCCCGGCCGGCGACGGCGCGCGGGCGGGCTTCGGCGCTTCCGGCCCGAGCACGGCCTCGGTGATGCTGCCCGGCAGCCGGCGCGGCCGCTCGATCCAGCCGACCAGCGGCATGACCAGTAGGAAGAACGCAAAATAATAGAAGGTGAAGATCCGCCCGAACACGAGATACCACCCCTCGGGCGGCTGCGAGCCGAGATAGCCGAGCGCGACGCAGGTCACAACGAAGAGCCAGAAGAACCATTTGTAGATCGGCCGGTAGCTGGTCGAGCGCACCTTCGAGGTATCGAGCCACGGCACGAAGAACAAAATGCCGATCGAGGCGACCAGCCCGATCACCCCGAACAGCTTGTTGGGGATCGCGCGCAGGATTGCGTAGAACGGCAGGAAGTACCATTCGGGCACGATATGCGGCGGCGTCTGCAGCGGATTGGCCGGAATGTAGTTGTCGGGATGACCGAGAAAATTCGGCGCGTAAAACACGAGTCCGGCAAATACCAGGACGAAGGCCAGCAGCGCGAAACCATCCTTGATCGTGTAATAGGGATGGAACGGCACCGTGTCCTTGACCGACTTCACCTCGATGCCGACCGGGTTGTTGTTGCCGGGAATATGCAGCGCCCAAATATGCAGGATGACCACGCCGGCGATGACGAACGGCAAGAGATAGTGCAGCGCATAGAGCCGGTTCAGCGTCGGACCTCCCACCGCGAAGCCGCCCCAGATCCATTGCACGAGCCTGGTGCCGAACCCGGGGATCACCGCATCGAGCGATGAGAACAGATTGGTGATCACCGTCACCGCCCAGAAGCTCATCTGCCCCCAAGGCAGCGAGTACCCCATGAAGGCGGTGGCGATCATCAACAGCAGGATCAGCACGCCGAGGATCCACAACACTTCGCGCGGCGCCTTGTAGGAGCCGTAATAGAGTCCGCGGAAGGTATGGATATAGGCGGCAAGAAAGAACATCGAGGCGCCGACCGCGTGCGAATAGCGCAACAGCCAGCCCCAATTTACGTCGCGCATGATCCGCTCGATCGAATCGAAGGCGCGATCCTCGGCCGGCACATAATGCATGGCGAGCACCACGCCGGTGACGATCTGCGCCACCAGCATGAAGGTCAGAATGCCGCCGAAGGTCCACCAGTAATTCAGATTGCGCGGCGTGGGAAAGACCAGGAACTGGTCGTGCATCACCCGCGGCAGCGGCAGCCGCGCGTCGAGCCAGCGTGTGAAACCGGAACTCGGCTGGTAGCTGGAAGGATGCGCCATCGGTCCGGCTCTACCCGATCTTGACCTTGGTGTCGGATTCGAAGGCGTAAGGCGGGATCGCCAAATTCTGCGGCGCGGGACCGACCCGCACGCGCCCCGCCGTGTCGTATTGCGAGCCGTGGCAGGGACA
>DATICH010000220.1:0-6878 GCA_035456885.1 Methyloceanibacter sp. | reverse complement strand
AGGCGAGCGGCGGCCAAGCCACCGTAGCCAAGCTGGCAGCGGCGCGCGCCGCGCGGATTCCGGTGGTGATGATCCGCCGCCCCACCGCGCCGGTGGGCGACACGGTCGGTGGCGTCGAAGCGGCGCTCGACTGGCTATCCCAGCGGCTGGCCGATTGACCCGCCGCGCGATGCGACCTAATACAAGCTTTCGAGCATGGGTCGAATGGCTGAAGGATCGGAAATGCTGCGGCGAGGCTTGATTTCATCGCTCCTCGCGCTGGGACTGCTCCAGGCATCCGCCTTGGCCGAGTTGGAACTCGAATTGTACAAGCGCGCGCCGCTCGCCGATTTGGCGCGTATCGGCGATCTCGAACAGGTGCACCGCATGCTGGTCGCCGGCCAGTCGCCCAATGTCAGCGATTTCGACGATCGGCCGGCGCTGATCGGCGCGGCGATGGGCGGCTATCTCGGCGTCGTCGCCGCGCTCGTCAAATACGGCGCGCGAATCGACGCCCGCGATCGGGCGGGAAACACGGCGCTGCATTTGGCCGCCGAACGCGGCCATGACGATGTCGTCGCCGCGTTGATCGAGGCCGGCGCGCGCGTCGACCTTGAGAATCGCGAGGGAGTCACGCCGCTGATCTATTCGGCGCGGGCCGGACGACTCGCCGTCACCCGGCGCCTGATCGCCGCGCGCGCACCGCTCGACAAGCAGGATTATACCGGGCGTACGGCGCTTGCCTGGGCGGAAACCAACGGACATCGCACCGTCGTGGAAACGTTGAAGCGCGCCGGGGCGCGGCCGTAACGCGGTCCTGGCGCGCCGAGCCGGGATCGATCGAATTCGTCGTTCTGCTCGCGGCAGTGACCAAGGCGCAAAGCGCATCACACGTGTGACCGCCTTTGCAGGATTGGTGGGCGGTTGGCCGCGCGGCCGACCGTGGGCGTGACGATTTCCAGTAATCCACGATCGAGGTCGGCATGATGAACTCGCTGCGAGGCAAGGTCGCCTTGGTCGCCGGAGCGACCAGAGGTGCTGGGCGCGGAATCGCCGTCGAGTTGGGCGCGATCGGCGCGACGGTCTACGTCACTGGGCGGACGACCCGCGCGCAACGCTCAGAAATGAACCGCCCGGAGACGATCGAAGAGACCGCGGCGCTGGTCGACCAGGTCGGAGGCCACGGCATCGCCGTCCAGGTCGATCATCTCGAACCCGAACAGGTCCAAGCGCTTGTCGCGCGCATTCGATCCGAGCAGGGCGTTCTGCACGTTCTGGTCAATAACATCTGGGGCGCCACGACGATGGAGTGGAACAAGTCGGTTTGGCAATCGTCGCTGGAAAATGGGTTGCGCACCTTGCGGCGGGCGGTGGATACGCACGCGATCACCAGCCATTTCGCCGTGCCGTTGCTGATCGAGAGGCCGGGCGGGCTGGTCGTCGAGACGACCGACGGAACGGATGATTACAACGCGCGTAACTATCGCGTCTCGTTCTTCTACGATCTCGCCAAGGCGGCGGTCGGCCGCATGGCGTTTGCGCTGGCGCACGAGCTGCGTCCGTTTGGCGCGACCGCCGTCTCGCTCACTGCGGGCTGGCTGCGATCGGAAGCCATGCTCGACGCCTACGGCGTCAGCGAGGCCAATTGGCGCGATGCCACCCAGCGTTCGCCACACTTCGCGATATCGGAAAGTCCGGCCTTCGTCGGCCGGGCCGTCGCGGCGCTCGCATGCGATCCCGACGTATCGCGGTGGAACGGGCGTTCATTGTCCAGCGGGCAGCTGGCGAAGGTCTATGGCTTCACCGATCGCGACGGCAGCCAGCCAGATGCCTGGCGCTATGTCCTGGAAGTTCAGGACGCGGGCAAGCCCGCCGACGTCACCGGCTATCGCTGAGCGGCAATGCAAGTTTGTCCGAAAAGGAAAGATAACGTCGTCCGAGCGGCGAACGCCAGCCGTGCTATTTCGCACAGAGCGAAAGCAGGCGATCTGCTAAGCTGCCGGCCATCGTCTCGCACGGCGTTTGGCCACCGGGGGAGGGCTGATGCGGCGGCGCGAATTCATCGCGATGCTTGGCGGGTCGGCCGGATGGCCGTTCGTCTCCCGCGCGCAGCAGCCGGGAGAGAAGGTTCGTCGGATCGGGTACCTTGCGCCGGGCTCTCCGTCTTTACCAGCTAGCTCGCAGTTGCGCGCCGCGTTCCAGCGAGGTCTCGCCGAGCACGGATGGATCGAGGGGCGAAACCTCGTCATCGATTATCGACTCGCCGAGGGCAGATTCGAGCGGTTGCCCGATCTCGCCGCTGAGCTCGTCCAGCTCAAGGTGGACGTCATCGTCGCCGGGCCGACCACGCCCGCGCTGGCGGCAAAAAACGCCACGGAGACCATCCCAATCGTCATGGTCAATGTCGGCGACCCGGTCCGGCTGGGGCTCGTCGAGAGCCTTGCACGTCCGGGGGGAAACGTCACCGGGTTGGCGTACAGCGTCGGCCTGGAGCTGATGGGCAAAGGCCTGGAGCTGCTCAAGGAGATAGTCCCTAGGGCGCGCCGCGTGGCGATTCTCTCGAACCCGACCAACCCCTCTCACCCGCTCGCGGTAAGAGACATGATGTCCGCGGCGCGGGCGCTGGGCATCGAGCTTCAATCGCTCGAGACTCGAAGCCCCGATGAATTCGACGGTGCCTTCGCCGCGATGGCTCAAGCACGGGCCGAGGCGCTTCTCGTCGTGCCTGAGGCCGTTTTCACGCTCAACCAGGCGCATCTTTTAGACCTCGTGGCCAAGCACCGGCTGCCGTCGATGTATGGCGATCGAAGAAACGCGGAGGCAGGGGGCCTGATATCGTATGCGCCGAGTTTTCCGGAACAGTGGCGGCAGGCAGCCGCGTTCGTCGACAAAATCCTAAAAGGCGCCACGCCCGGCGAGCTGCCGGTCAGACAGCCGACGCAATTCGAGCTGGTCATTAATCTCCGAGCGGCAAAGGCGCTAGGCGTCGAAATCCCCGCCTCGCTGCTTGCCCGCGCCGACGAGGTGATCGAATGAAGCGGCGGGCGTTCCTTGCCGGGATCGGCGCGGCGGCTGCACCGCTGTTGGTCGCTCGCGCCCAGCAGCCGGCGCGGGTTTTCCGCATCGGCTGCATGTTTTTGGCGCCGCTTGAGTCGCCTGTGGCCCAACAACTGCTCGGCGCTTTCCGCGAGGGTCTGCGCGAGCTCGGTTATGTCGAAGGACAGAGCCTCGCTTTCGAGCATCGCTCGGCCGAGGGACAGATCGAGCGGTTCCCGGATCTGGCGGCCGATCTCGTCGCTCTCACGCCCGACCTCATCGCCACGATGAGCAACGCCGCAACCCATGCCGCGGGTCGTGCGACGACGACCATTCCCATCGTGTGCTTTAACCTCGGCGATCCGGTTGGCGAAGGTCTGGTGGCCAGTCTCGCGCGTCCAGGCGGCAATCTCACCGGGTTCACCATTTTCGCCCCGGAGCTAGCGCCGAAGGCGCTGTCACTGCTCCACCAGGCATTTCCGATGGCCTCGCGCATCGCCGCGCTATGGTTTCCGGGCTCGCTGACCGAGCATACGGCCGAAGGCATGCTGCGAAAGGCGGAGACCACGGCGCAAGCACTCGGCGTGGCGTTGCTGCTGGTTCGCGGGCGCGGCGCCGACGACCTCGACGACGCCTTCTCGACGATGGTCCGCGACCGCGCCGAGGCCTTGCTCGTGCTGCCGAGCCCGGCGTCCAATGTCGAACGGCAGCGCATCGCCGACCTAGCCGCGCGGCACCGGTTGCCGTCGATGTCGTGGAGCCGGGAATACGTCGAAGCCGGTGGCCTCCTCGCCTACGGATCGAATCTTCCCGAGAACTGACGGCGCCGCGCGACGATTCGATGAGCTGCAGGCGGTCGTCGCTCGCCGTGCGAAGCTCGAAATGGGTTTGCCGAAGGCTCGCCTGCGCTTGTAGCATGAAACGGTCCGGCGAAAGGAGGTCCAGCAGTCACTCTCGCGTTTCGCCGCGCCAATCCTGCAGCGCCAGATAGGCAAGCAGCCCCTGCGCCCGGCGCAACGACACCTGAACCGGCGGCGCGGCATCGCCCACCAGCGCGAAGCCGCCGAATAACTGAAGCCTGACCGGTGAGTTAGCGACAATCACCGAGCGCCCTCCCAAAGGCAAAACGATGCCGTGCACATCCTTGGGGGGAGAAAAAAATGATCGTCACACTCGCAGAAATGACGCCAGTGCGGCTCGCTCCGCGGCAACGAAATGACGGTGGGATAACGCTCCCACTGTAGGACGTGGACTCATTAACGCGGAGCCATAGGCGTATGGATGCAAGCTGGACCAATGTGAGGTAGTTGGTTGCGAGCTTGTCGTAGCGTGTTGCCACACGCCGACAGTGCTTGATTTTTTTGGAGAACCGCTCGACCAGGTTGCGAGCCCGGTAAAGATACGGACTGAAGCATAGCGTCTCTGTCCGAGTTCTTTTTGGTGGGATATTCGCCCAGGCGCCGTGCTGGCGAACAAGGGCTCTGATCCAATCGGCGTCATAGGCACGGTCGGCGAGTGGCATCGTTCCCGATTTCAAGCGACATAGGAGTCTTCCTGCGAGCCGGTTGTCGTGCGCCTCACCAGCCGTCAGTGCAAGCCGGACCGGCAGGCCATTGGTATCGACCACCGCATGAATCTTGCTGGTCAACCCGCCTCGTGACCGTCCCATGGACTGTCTCCTATTCCGAGTGATGCAGGCACCGTGCTGATGCACGCGGACAATAGACGTGTCGATCATTTGCACGGCGGCGTCATGTGCCCTGGCGAGTGCGCTCATGATCTCGGCCCAGACACCTGCTCGCCGCCAGCGAACGAAGCGATTGTAACAAATGGTGTACGGGCCGAAGTTGTCCGGTAGGTCGCGCCATGGCGCCCCAGATCGCAAGACCCAGAAGATGCCATTGAGGACACGACGGTCATTCACGCGTGGCACGCCGCGCGGCTTGTTCGGCAGCATCGGCTTGATGGCAGCCCACTCATCGTCAGTGAGTTCGTAGCGCATGATTCTGCCCCTCCAGTCGGAGGCTTGAATCACGGCTTGGCAGTCAGGCTCAACATGCCTGCTGAAGGAGGCTTCGGTCGCTATGCACCCGAAAGCGGACCCATTATGCTCGCAGCGATTATTGTCGGTCCTGACTCCAAGCGGACGTCGGCTGACCGCACAACGAACTGTGCCTGAACTCATACCCGCTCCTTCCAATGTGCTAGTTTGAGCCGTTACGATGCCATGCCCTGAGCCTAAGGGGATGCAATGAGACGGCGCGACAGAACAGGCAGCAAAGTTAAAGCGCGCCGCCACAAGGCGTTGACGCTAAAGGCCATGCGCCGTCGCAGTTCGTCCCTTGCCGGCCGGGAAACAAATGTCGCGCGGCTTAGCCGTGAGTTGAGCGAAGCGTTCGAGCAGCAGGCGGCGACAGCCGAGATTCTGAACGTCATCAGCAACTCGCCCACCGATACCCAGCCGGTGTTCGACGCCATAGTGCGGAGTGGTTTGAAGCTCTTTCCGGGCGCCCTCGTCAGCGTCGCGCTCAGGTATGGGGACACGATCAACGCTGCGGCCGTCGCCGCGCCGGATCCTGCTCGCGTCGAAGCGTGGCGGCGCACAATTTCCCGTACCCCCCTCGCGCGGAATTACATGCACGGCGGAGCCTTGCTTGATCGCAGGATCGTGGATATTCCCGACGTGGTGGATGCCCCGGCGGAATTTGTCGCCGGGGCGCAAAACTTCCTGACCAGCGGCAACCGCGCGATCACAATCATGCCCATGATCCGCGGCCATGAAGCGATCGGCCTGCTCAGCGTCGTGCGGCTTGTGGCCGGACCGCTGTCCGACAAGCAGCTTGCCGTGCTGCGGACATTTGCCAACCAAGCGGTCATCGCGATCGAGAACTCACGTCTGCTCAGCGAGCTGCGTCAGCGCGAGCAGGACCTCACGGAGAAGTCCGCGGCGTTGGCGGCCTTATCGTCGAAACTCGCGAAATACCTGGCGCCGCAAGTCTACGACTCGATCTTCACCGGCCAACAAGATGTCAAGATCGTCAGCAAGCGCAAGAAGCTCACCGTCTGCTTCTCCGATCTCGTCGGCTTCACCGAGATCACCGACAAGATGGAGTCGGAAGACCTAACGCAGCTGCTCAATCATTACCTCACCGAAATGTCGAAGATCGCGCTTCAACACGGCGCAACGGTCGACAAGTATGTTGGTGATGCCATCGTCATGTTCTTTGGCGATCCGACGACGCTGGGCGTCAAGCAGGACGCGTTGGCTTGCGTCCAAATGGCGATCGCCATGCAACAGCGTGTCGGCGAACTGGCTCAAGTATGGCGAAGCAGCGGCATCCAGACGCCATTGCGTTGCCGGATCGGCATCCACACCGGTTATTGCACGGTAGGCAATTTCGGCAGCGAAGACCGCATGGACTACACCATGGTCGGTAGCACCGTGAACCTCGCGTCACGCCTTGAGCACGAAGCAGCGCCAGGCGAAGTGCTGATCTCGTTCGAGACCTACGCGCATGTGAAGGATGAGGTGCGCTGCGAGGAGCGCGGCCAGGTGCAGATTAGAGGTCTCGCGCATCCGGTTGCGACGTATGCGGTCCTCGGACCGAAGCAAGACGCGGACCGGGGCGATACGGCGCATCTGCGGCTGGAGCTCGACGCCGAACGCATGACCGACGACGAGCGTAAGGCGGCGGCGGATACGCTGCGCCGCGCGCTCGGCTTGCTTGAGAAGACGACCAAACTTATCGATTGAGCGGTAGCCCGAATGTCAGCTGATGGCGCCTTTCGGACCTTCCGCGATGTCCGCTTTTCCGCCGCTCATGGGGGTGAAGCGGACATGCACACGATTTATGAGTACACGG
>DATICH010000219.1:0-3068 GCA_035456885.1 Methyloceanibacter sp. | reverse complement strand
GGGCGCGGCGCCGGCCGGCACCGACCTGGTTTATTTTGCCTTCGGCAACTACACGACCCTCGGTTATGGCGAAGTGGTGCCGGACCCCGAGTGGCATATGCTCGGCCCGATGACCGCGCTGAACGGCATCATGCTGATCGGCTGGTCGACGGCGCTCATTATCGAGATTTTGCGCCGGGGCGGCCATGGGCCGGTCCCGGTGCCGACCGGCGGACCCAGCCCGCCAGCCCCTGTTCCATAAGCGCTCAGAGCGACTCGGAGGCGCCTTGCGAAAAGCTCCGGCTACGCCGCCAGGCGGCGTAGAGACCGTGCTTCGGCGCGAACAAGAAGGCCAATACGAAGACCGCCGCTTGGACCAGCACGATGGCGGCGCCGGTGGCCGCGTCCATGTGGAAGCTGATGATCGTGCCGAGCGCGGCGGAGGCCAGCGCCACAGCGACCGCGATTGGCAGCATGCGCTCGAAGCGGTCGGTCAGCAGATAGGCGGTAGCGCCGGGCGCGATCAGCATGGCGATCACCAGGATAATGCCGACGGCTTTCAGCGTGCTCACGATGGTGAGCGAGAGCAGGATCAGCAAACCGTAATGCAACACGCGCACGGGCAGGCCGACGGCGCGTGCCTGGTTAGGGTCGAAGCAATACAGCAGAAGGTCGCGCCGTTTGAGCAGCACGATGAGGAGCGTGCCGCCGGCGATGATCGCCGTCTCCACGAGATCGCGGACAGTCACGCCCAACACATTGCCGAACAGGATGTGGTTCAGATGCTGATCCGTTTCGACCTTGGTGAAAAGCACCAGGCCGAAGCCGAACATCCCGGAGAACACGATGCCCATCACCGTATCCTCCTTCACCCGGCTGTTCTCCTTGAGATAGCCGGTGAACAGCGCGCAAGAGAGTCCCGCGGCAAAGGCGCCGATGGCGAGCGGCAGGCCAAGCACATAGGCGATGACGATGCCCGGCAGGACCGCATGCGAGATGGCGTCGCCCATCAAGGACCAGCCCTTCAACACAAGATAGCAGGAGAGCACGGCGCAGACCGCGGCGACCAGGAGCGACACGCCGAGCGCACGCTGCATGAAGGGGTAGCTGAGCGGCCCCACGATCCAGTCGAGAAGCATCGTCATGCCGCGACCTCCTCCGGCGCGAGGCCGCGCCGGCGCGCGGCGATCAGCCCGTGCTTCGGCGCGAGATAGAACGCGGCGAGGAACAGAAGCGTCTGCAGCGTGACGATTACGCCGCCGGTGGCGCCGTCAACGAAATAGCTGAGATAGGCGCCGACGAAGCTGGTGATCGCGCCGAGCGCGACAGCGATGACAATCAGCCAACCGAAGCGATCGGTGAGGAGATAGGCGGTGGCGCCGGGCGTCACCACCATGGCGATGACGAGGCAGGCGCCCACGGTCTGCAGCGCGGCCACGGTGCAGGCGCTGAGCAGGGTAAAGAACACGATCTTCAGCAGTTGGGTATTGATGCCGATCGAGCGCGCGTGGCTCTCGTCGAAGAAAGTCACCATCAGGTCCTTCCAGATGAAGACCATGACGCCGAGCGAGATTGCGGCGATGACGACAACTTGGAAGGCGTCTTCGTCCGAGATAGCGAGGATGTTGCCGAGCACGATGGTCTGAATCGACACCGAGGTCGGCCAGATCGAGGCCATCAGCAAGCCGAGCGCGAACAAGGTGGTGAAGACGAGGCCGATCACCGCGTCCTCGCGTAGTCGCGTACGCGCCTTGACGAAAGTCATGCCGAGCGCGGCGAGTAGGCCGGCGAAGAAGGCGCCGATGGCGAAGGGCGCGCCGAGAATATAGGCGCCAGCCACGCCCGGCACGATCGAGTGCGCCAGTGCGTCGCCCATGAGCGACCAGCCCTTGAGCATCAGATAGGCCGAGAGGAAGGCGCAGACCGCGCCGACCAGCGCGCTGACCCACATCGCCTTAAGCATGTAGTCGTAGCTGAACGGCACGAACAGCTCGGTGAAAAGCGCGCTCATTTGGCCTCGGGCTCGCGCGTGCCGTTCTCGGCCTCTTTGCGGCGCCGCGCCTTGCCGCCATAGAAGACGAGCGGGCGCTCGTCGTCGGTGAGAACGGTCACGCGGCGAGTGTCGTCGTCTTCATGCAGCGCGCGGCCGCCGAGCTCGAAATCGCGCAGCACGCCGCCGAAGGCGATCTCGAGATTCTTCTGCGTGAACACCTCCGCGGTGGGACCCGCAGCGAGCACCTTGCGATTGACCAGCACGACCTCGTCGCAGAAATCGGGCACGCTGCCGAGATTGTGGGTCGAGACCAGCATGAGATGGCCGGAGGCGCGGAGCTCGCGCAACAGGCCGATGATGGCCGTCTCGGTCTTCACGTCGACGCCGGTGAAAGGCTCATCCAGCAGGATAATGGTGCCCTCCTGCGCCAGAGCGCGGGCGACGAACACGCGTTTGCGCTGGCCGCCGCTCAATTCGCCGATCTGGTGATGCCGGTAGGCGCTCAAGCCCACCCGCTCGAGCGCCGCGTCGACCTTCATGCGGTCGGTGCGCGAAGGATTGCGCAGGAAATTCATGTGGCCATAGCGGCCCATCATCACCACGGTTTCGACCAGCACCGGGAAGTTCCAATCGACGTCCTCGCTTTGCGGCACATAGGCGACGATGTTTCGCTTCAGCGCCTGTTCGACCGGCAGGCCGCAAAGCCTGATTTCGCCCCGGGACGGCCTGACGAAGCCCATGATCGCCTTGAAGATGGTCGACTTGCCGCTGCCGTTTGGGCCAACCAGCGCGCAGATCGTGCCGGGCCCGAGATCGAAGGAGGCAGCGCGCATGGCGGTGACCCCGTTGGGATATGTCACCGTCAGATCGCGCACCTCGATCGAGGGACAGCTCGCGTCGATCAGCGGCGCGTACGCGCGATTAGGAGCGTCCATTTTCGAACCCTTTGGCGATGGTTTCGACGGTCACTTTCAGCAGATCGAGATAGGTCGGCACCGGACCGTCAGCCGTGCTCAGCGAATCCACGTAGAGCACGCCGCCGTAGCGCGCGCCGGTCTCCTTGGCGACCTGCTTGGCGGCTCGGTCGGAGATGGTG
>DATICH010000218.1:0-40976 GCA_035456885.1 Methyloceanibacter sp. | reverse complement strand
CCGCCCGACGAGGCAGAGCTGCGCATCGCGCGGCGGCTGTTCGCGCGCGCGCTCGAGGCCAAAGGCGGGCTCAAGATTCACACCATACACGGCTTCTGCGAACGGCTATTGCAACGCTTCCCGCTCGAAGCGCAGGTTACGCCGCACTTCTCGGTTTTGGAGGAGGAAGAGCAAGCAAGGCTACGCCGCGTGGCGTTCGACGCAACGATGGCGCGGGCGGCAAAGGACAGCGACGGCGTGCTCGGCCGGGCGCTCGCCAAAGTCGTCACCCTGACCTCGGGCGATTATCTGCGCCAGGTGATCGACGCTCTCCTCGCCAAGCGTGCCGAGCTTGCGCGCATGGCCGCCTATCACGGGGCGCGCGCGGACTGGGCGGAGGCCGAGGGGCTCGCACTCAAGCGCATGTTCGGCGTCGAGGGGCACACCGAGGCCTCGCTTAGCGAAGGCCTGGCGGGAGTCCTCAGCGACGAGGAGCTCGACAGCGCGACCAGTGCGATCGCCGGTTGCGATGCCAGTGGGAAATCCGATGGAGGCGTCGAGGCATCACTGCGGGAAGCAAGATCGGCCACGGGCGAAGCGCGGGCGGCAGCGCTGCTGTCCGTTTTCCTCACCGGCAAGAACGAGCCACAGAAGAGGATCTGCACCCAGGGATTCAGCAGGGCGTTTCCTACGATTGCGGCAAAGCTGACTGAGGCGCAGGGCAGGTTCGTGGCGCTCTACGACAAGCTGGCGCATTTGCGGTTGGCCGAAGCGAGCGCCTCGGTGCTTGCGCTCGCCGATGCCGTGCAGACCGAGTACGAACGCCGCAAGCAGGCCGAAGCCGCGCTCGATTATGACGACCTCATCGTCAAGGCGCAGAACCTGCTCTCGCGCGTCGACGCTGCCGCTTGGGTGCTCTACAAGATCGACGGCGGCATCGACGATATCCTGGTCGACGAGGCACAGGATACCAATCCGGCGCAGTGGAGCATCATCGAGGCTCTTGCCGCGGAGTTCTTTGCCGGCTCAGGCGCAAGCGACAAGCTGCGCACGCTGTTCGCGGTCGGCGACGAAAAGCAGTCGATCTACTCGTTCCAGGGTGCAAATCCCGCGCGATTCGGCGAAGTCGGGCGCGCCTTCAGGCAGAGGGCCGCGGCGCTTGGCCTCCCCTGGCATGAGGTGCCGCTCACCCTCTCGTTCCGCTCGACCGAGCCGATCCTGAAAGCAGTCGACAGCGTGTTTGGACGCGCGCCTGCCGCCAACGGTCTCACTTGGCAGGCAGGAACGATCATCCAGCATCATGCCTTCCGCACCGGCGACGCCGGGCTCGTCGAGCTATGGGCGGTCGAGACCGAGGATAAGCCCGGCCAAGTGGATGCTTTCGAGCCGTGGAACGAAGCGCCAGCAGGCGCGCGTTCGGTGGATGCGCTTTGCAAGCGCATCGCGGCCACGATCAAGTCCTGGCTCGACAACGGCGAGCCGCTTCCCGCCAAAGGCCGCAAGCTGCGAGCCGGCGACATTTTAGTTTTGGTCCGGCGGCGCGATCCGTTCACCTCGCCGATGATCCGCGAACTGAAGCGGCTCGGCGTGCCGGTGGCCGGCGCCGACCGCATGAAGCTCACCGATCAACTCGCGGTGCAGGATCTGATCGCACTCGCCGATTTCCTGCTGATGCCGGACGACGATCTCACGCTCGCCGTCGTGCTCAAGGGTCCGCTGTTCAACTTGGACGACGACGATCTTTTCACACTCGCGTATGACCGGAAGGGCTCGCTCTGGGCCGCGCTGCAGGCGAAGGCCGATGAGGACCCGCGCTTCGCCGGAGCCGTGGAACGGCTCACGCATTGGCTCGCGCGCGCCGATTTCCAACCGCCCTACGAGTTCTATTCGGAGCTGCTTGGCGCCGACGGACAGCGCTTGCGCAAGGCCATGCTGACGCGGCTCGGCCCGGAGGCGGCAGAAGCCATCGATGAGTTCCTCGATCTCGCGATCGGCTATGACCGGGAGTCAGCTCCATCGCTGCAAGGCTTCGTCAACCAGCTGCGCAGCAGCGAGACCGAGATCAAGCGTGACATGGAGCAGGGCCGCGACGAAGTGCGCATCATGACGGTGCACGGCGCCAAGGGATTGCAGGCGCCGGTCGTGTTCCTGCCGGATACGTGCATGAGGCCGCGGCTGCAGGGGGTGAGGCTTTATCCCATGCCGCGCGCAAGCGAGCCGCCCGAGGCGGTCGGCCACCTGATTTGGCCGCCCGCGGGACACGGGAAGCTCGCCGGTATCGAGACCGGCAAGGAACTGGTGGAGCGCGCCGAGCGCGAGGAATATCACCGCCTGCTCTATGTCGCCATGACGCGAGCCGAGGACCGGCTCTATATCTGCGGCTGGGAGGGGTTGCAGAAGCGCGAGACGGGGGTCGTCTGGTACGACCTCGTCAAGGACGGCATCGAAGCTCACCTGACGCCGCAGGTGGGCGCCGACAGCAAAATCATTGGCCGCATGGAAACGCTGCAAACCGAGTCGAGGCCGGCGTCCGACGCCAAGCCAGAGGAGACCGAGGCGGCGCCGCTCCCCGATTGGGCGCTAAAGCCTGCGCCGCCTGAGCGGGCGCGCGCCAAGCTTGCGCCGTCGCGGCTCACGCTTGGCACCGAGGTCGGCGCGGAGGCGCTGGGACCAGAGCAGCCGCCGCTGGGGCCGCTTAAGCTGAGCGAGCATGGCCGCTTCGCCCGCGGACGCCTCGTGCATGCGTTGCTGCAGCACCTGCCGGAGGTCACGCCGGGAGAGCAGGAGCGGGCGGCGCGCAGCTTCGTTGCGGCGCGTGGCATTGAGCTGACCCAGGAATTGCGTGACGAGATTGTGGGCGAGACGCTGGCCATCGTCAGGCACAAGGATTTCGCGCCGCTGTTCCGGCCGGGAAGCATCGCCGAGGTGCCGATCGTGGCACGGATCGGCGGCGCCGATCTCGAGGGCCGAATCGACCGTCTGGTCGAAACCGAAGCGGGCCTGCTGATCCTCGACTACAAGACCAATCGCCCTCCTCCAAGGACGATAGAAGAAGTTGCCCCCGCCTATATCGCCCAGCTCGCGGCCTATAGAGTCGCGCTCCGGCCCCTGTATGAGGACTGCGCTTTACGCGCCACGCTCTTGTGGACGGACGGGCCGCGCCTGATGGAAATCCCATCAACTTGCCTTGATGCGGCCGAACGGCGCCTACTGGAGCGACAGTGCGAGCCTTGACGGCCTTGGGGCGCGTACCTAGTTTCCGGGGCTAACAGACGAAGACCGGCGATTCTTTGGGCGCGACCGGCCGCGAGGAGAAGCAAATGGCTACTGAGAAGGTTTCCGACGACACATTCGAGGCCGAGGTCCTGAAATCCCCGACTCCGGTGCTCGTCGATTTCTGGGCCGAGTGGTGCGGTCCGTGCCGGCAGATCGCGCCCGCGCTGGAAGAAATCGCCAAGGAACTCGACGGCAAGGTGCGCATCACCAAGCTGAATATCGACGAGAATCCGCGCACGCCGTCCTTCTACAATGTGCGGGCGATCCCGACCTTGATTCTGTTCAAGGACGGCGAGGTCGCCGGCACCCTCAAGGGCGCCTACCCCAAAAATCATCTTGCCGCTTGGATCAACGGCACGGTCGGCGCCTGAACCGCCTCAACCGTGGAGCTTGAGCACGTGGCCCGCGAGATAGAGCGAGCCGCAGATCAACACGCGTCCGGGCTCTTTAAGCGCGGCTTGTGACTTTAGCAGCGCGTCGGGCACGCTCTTCGCGGCGACAACGTCGAAACCCTCGGCGCGCGCGATCTCCGCCAAAGCGTCGGCATCGAAGGCGTTCGGCTCGTCCGGGATCGGCACGGTAAAAACGCGCTCCACCAGTCCCTTGAACGGGGCGATGAAGGCATGCGCGTCCTTCGTCTCCATCATGCCGTAAATCAGATGCACGGGCCGTGGCACACGCTCGTCGAGCTCGGCAAGCGTGTGGGCGATGACCCGGCCGCCGGCAGGATTATGCCCGCCATCGAGCCAAATTTCCGTGCCGTCGGCGACATAGGCGTGGAGGCTGCCGATCGTCAGACGCTCCATGCGCGCGGGCCACTCGGCGTGGGTCACGCCATGCTCGAGCGCGCGGGTGGTGAGGGTATCGCCGAACAAGAGGCTCGCTGCGGCGATCGCCGTGCCGGCATTGTCGATCTGATGGCGCCCATTGAGGCGCGGCAGCGGCAGGTCGAGTAGACGTGTCGGCGTCTGGAAGACGAGGCGCCCATGCTGCTCGTACATGTCGAAGTCGCGGCCGGCGACCCGCAGCTTCACGTCAAGCTCCTCGGCGCGACGCTCGATCACCTGGAACGCCTCCTGCTCCTGCCGACCGACGATGCAAGCGACACCCGGCTTGAGAATGCCGGCCTTTTCGCCGGCGATCTCCGTCAGAGTGTCGCCGAGGAAGGAGACATGGTCGATCGAGATCGGCGTGATCGCGGTGAGCAGCGGCTTATCCACGACATTGGTGGCATCGAGCCTTCCGCCAAGCCCCGTCTCCAGCAGCAGGAGATCGGCCGGTGCTTCGGCGAAGGCGAGAAGGGCCGCGGCGGTGGTGATCTCGAACAGGGTAATCAACTCGCCGCCATTGGCGGCTTCGGCGCGGGCGAGGCAATCGACCAGAAAATCCTCGGCGATCGGGGCCGAGCCATGCGGACCCGCCAACACGACGCGCTCATGAAAGTTGACCAGATGCGGCGAGGTATAGACGTGCACGCCTTTGCCGAGCGCTTCGGAGATGGCGCGAATGAAGGCAAGAAAGGAGCCCTTACCGTTCGTGCCGGCGACATGCAGCACCGGCGGCAATTTCCGCTCGGGATGGTCCAGTGCCGCGAGCACGCGCTCGATGCGGCCAAGCGACAGGTCGATCGATTGCGGATGCAGTTTCTTCAGCCGCTCGAGCAGGGTGTCGCTCAAGGCGATGCGTGGGCGGGCTGCGGCGCGCCCGGCGCTGTGGGGAAATGTGGTCAATCCCTCGAGCCTTACACGCTTTGCGGCGGGTTGGGATTGGCGCCGTTGCCCGCCCCACCCGTCAAAGCCTCTTCTTCTTCAACAGCAGCCGTGTCAAGGCCGTTGCCGGAAAGGGTGATGGTGGAGGCCGGGGCGGCATGCGCCGCTTGGCCATCGAGCGGCTCGGAAAGCGCGACTTCGCGCCCCGGCCTCTGATGCGTCAGCAGGCGGCAGACCCGTGCCAGGGTCGGGCGCAATTGGTGGCGATGCACCACCATGTCGATCATGCCGTGATCGAACAGATATTCGGCGCGTTGAAAACCGTTGGGGAGCTGCTCGCGGATGGTTTGCTCGATGACCCGTGGACCGGCAAAACCGATCAGCGCGCCGGGCTCGGCGATTTGAATGTCGCCGAGCATGGCATAGGAGGCGGTCACGCCACCGGTGGTGGGATGGGTAAGCACGACGATATAGGGCAGCCGCGCCGCGCGCAGTTCTTGCACCGCCACGGTGGTGCGCGGCATTTGCATCAGCGAGAGAATGCCTTCCTGCATGCGCGCGCCACCCGAGGCAGCGAATAGGATGAAAGGCGTGCCGCGTTTGACTGCGGCGCGCATGGCGGCAATCATCGCTTCGCCCGCCGCCGTGCCGAGCGAGCCGCCGAGAAAGTCGAAATCCTGTACCGCAGCGACGATCTTTTGGCCTTCGAGCCGGCCCGCGCCGGCAAGCACCGCGTCGGCGAGCCCGGTCTTGCTCCGCGCGTCCTTCAGCCGATCGGTATAGCGCCGCTCGTCGCGGAATTTAAGTGGGTCGAGCGGAACCTCGGGAAGTGCCAGGGACTCGTATTCGGCGTCGTCGAACAACGCCTTCAATCGCGCCGCCGCCGACATGCGCATGTGATAGTTCGAGCCGGGGACCACGAATTGGTTGGCTTCGAGGTCCTTGTAATAGATCATCTGCCCCGTCTCGGGGCATTTGACCCACAGATTCTCCGGCATCTCCTTGCGGCGAAGGATGCTGCGAATCTTGGGTCTGACGACGCTGTTGATCCAGTTCACGGCTCTACAAAACTCTCAAGAATCGAAATCGCTCAAAATTACGCGCTGACCGCGCCGGCCGCTTCGGCCGGCTGGCGGAGCACGCCGGACAGGCGCTCGACCAATCCGAGCACGTCGCGCGCAGTGGCGGGTGTGGCCCTGCCGTCCTTGTCCAGGCTTTGCGCGACGGCTGTGACGAGGGCCGAGCCCACCACGACAGCTTCGGCGATACGCGCGAGCGCGCTCACTTGCTGTTCCGTCTTCACGCCGAAACCGACCGCGATCGGCAGATCGGTATGCGCCTTGATGCGACCGACATGGCCTTTGACCTCGGCCAGGTTCGGCGCCTTGGTGCCGGTGATACCCGCGATCGAAACGTAATAGACGAATCCGCTGGTATTTGCGAGCACGGCCGGCAAACGCTTCGCGTCCGTGGTCGGCGTGGCCAGCCGGATGAAGTTCAATCCCGCCGCGGCCGCCGCTGGGCGAAGCTCGGCATCCTCCTCTGGTGGCATGTCGACCACGATCAAACCGTCTGCTCCCGCGTCAATTGCATCGGCGACAAAGCGATCCACCGGATAAACGTATATGGGGTTGTAGTAGCCCATTAGCACTAGAGGCGTAGATTTATCGTTCTGCCTGAAGGACTTAACCATGGAGAGAGTCTTTTTCATGGTCTGCCCGGCGGCGAGCGCCCGCTGCGAGGAAGCCTGGATCGCGGGGCCGTCGGCCATCGGGTCGGAGAACGGCATGCCGAGCTCAATGATGTCGGCGCCTGCTCCCGGCAACGCCTCGAGAATGGCGAGCGAGGTGTCGTAGTCGGGATCGCCACCGGTGATGAAGGTGACCAGGCCCGCGCGCCCCTCTCTTTTCAACTGGGCGAATTTCTTGTCGATGCGAGTCATGAGCTCAGTTGGCGCCTCGCGATTTGGCGCTCAGAAAGCTAGCGACCGAATCCAGATCCTTGTCGCCACGGCCCGACAAATTGACCACCATCAAATGCGTCTTCGGCTTCGTCGGCGCGAGATCGAGCACGCGGGCGAGCGCATGCGCCGGCTCGAGCGCCGGGATGATACCTTCGAGCTTGCTGCAAAGCTGGAACGCGGCCACCGCCTCGTCGTCGGTCGCCGAGAGGAATTTCACCCGGCCTACGTCGTTGAGCCAGGCATGCTCCGGCCCGATGCCGGGATAGTCGAGGCCGGCGGAGATCGAATGCGCCTCCTCGATCTGGCCGTCGCCGTCCATCAAGAGATAGGTGCGATTGCCGTGCAGCACGCCCGGCCTGCCGCCGGCCACCGAGGCCGCGTGCTTGCCGCTGTCAAGGCCATGGCCGGCCGCTTCCACGCCATAGATTTCGATCCCGGGCTCGTCGAGGAAGGGATGGAACAGGCCCATGGCGTTGGAGCCGCCGCCGATGCAGGCGATCAGCGAATCCGGCAGCCGGTTCTCGGCTGCACGCATCTGCTCGCGCGTCTCGCGGCCGATGATCGACTGGAAATCGCGCACCATCGCCGGATAAGGATGCGGGCCCGCCACCGTGCCGATGCAGTAGAAGGTATCGTGCACATTGGCGACCCAGTCGCGCAACGCTTCGTTCATGGCGTCTTTCAGCGTCTTGGAGCCGGATTCCACCGAGCGGACCTCGGCGCCGAGCATCTTCATCCTGAGCACGTTCGGTTTTTGCCGGGCGATGTCCACGGAGCCCATATAGATGATGCAGGGCAGACCGAATTTCGCGCACAGCGTCGCGGTGGCCACGCCGTGCATGCCCGCGCCGGTCTCGGCGATGATGCGCGTCTTGCCCATGCGCTGGGCCAGCATGATCTGGCCGAGCACATTGTTGACCTTGTGCGCGCCGGTGTGATTGAGCTCCTCGCGCTTGAAATAGATCTTGGCGCCGCCGCAATGCTCGGTCAGCCGCTCGGCGAAATAGAGCGGCGACGGCCGACCGACATAAGTCGAGAGATGCGCGTCCATCTCGGCCTGGAATTTTGGATCGGCTTTCGCCTCGTAATAGGCACGTTCGAGATCGAGGATCAGCGGCATCAAGGTCTCGGCGACGAAGCGGCCGCCATAGAGTCCGAAATGGCCGCGTTCGTCCGGTCCGCCGCGGAATGTGTTCAATGGAGTCTGTTCGCCGCGCGCACTCATGATGCCTTGGCCCGTACCTGAGGGACTGCCGCCTTGGCCGCCCGGATGAAGCGCCTCACCAGTTCCACATCCTTGTCGCCAGGCGCGCGTTCCACGCCGGAGGAGACATCGACCAGCGCTGCGCCGGTCAGCCTGACGGCGGCTCCGACATTATCCGGGGTGAGGCCGCCGGAAAGTGCGAAAGGCGTAGCCACAGATTCTAGTGTGCGCCAATCGAAGGGAACGCCGTTGCCTCCCGGCAGAGCCGCTCCGGGAGCGGCCTTGGTGTCGAACAGCACATAGTTGGCGCTGGCCGCATAGGCTTGCGTCTTCGTCACGTCGTCCGACCCGGCAACGGCAATGGCCTTAATCACCGGCTTGCCGGTACGCGCCCTGATGGCGGCGACGCGGTCCGGGCTCTCCTCGCCATGCAGTTGGAGAAGATCGGGGCCGACCTCGCCGACCACGCGGTCGATCAGCGCATCGTCCGGATCGACCAGGACCGCCACCGTGCCGATCTTGCCGCGCGCGGCCTCGGCGAGGCTGCTCGCCTGCTCGAAGCTAAGATGGCGCGGGCTCCGCGCGAAGAACACCAGGCCGACATAGTCGGCGCCTTCTTCGACTGCCGCATTAACGATGGCAGGCGTCCGCACACCGCAGATTTTGACCTTGACCGGCATCGAGGCTCTTGGGTGAAGGTTTTCGGGGCTTTTTGAGCCCTGCGTCGGCGCACCCTATGCCAAAGGGGCCCCTAAAGTCTACCGCACCGCAACATCGGCGTTGCCGAACGGTTTAACCGAAGCTCTGGAGCCTGGTCCGGCTGCGCCAGCGCCAGACGGCCACCCCTGTCCAGATCGCCTCGACCACGCCGAAAGGCCAAGCGCCCTGGAGAAAGCCGTAGACTGACGCGAGAGCGCAGGCGCCGGCAAAGGCCAGGATGAACCAGGGGCTGCGATCCTCGAGCGCGTAGAAGATCAGCATGGCGACGACGGCAAGAAGACCGAACGTCGTGAGCGCATCCATTCGGGGTTCCGATTATTCGGCCGGAAGCTGGGCGCGAGGCCGGGTGCCATCCACGCCTTCGAGCTCCCTTTCCAGACGGTCGGCCTGGCGATGCCAATCGCGGGCGTCGCGGGCTTCGGCCCGGGCTTTCTTCCGCCACTTGCCTTGGCCAAGCCAAGTGGCAAGCCCGCCCAGCACCAGCCCGATGGCGAAGGCTCCCAAAAGGAACAGGAAAAGCGGCGCTTCAAGCGAGAGGCCTGGCTCCGCGCCTCCGAAAGGATCGAGGATGAGGAGCACGTGCTTGCGATTGGCAACGGCAAGCGCGACGAGAACTATGCCTAGGGGAACGACGACAAAGGCGAGGAGGAGCTTACGCCACACGGCCTTCGGCTCTCACCGGCACCCGCTAGCGGAGGCCGTTGGGGTTGAGGCGCTCGCGCAGCTCCTTGCCGGTCTTGAAGAAGGGCACGTATTTGTCCTCGACAAAGACCGTGTCCCCGGTGCGGGGATTGCGTCCCTGCCGCGCCGCGCGATGCTTCACGGTGAAGGCGCCGAAGCCACGCAGCTCCACCCGGTCGCCGCGCGCCAGGGCGCCGGTGATCTCGTCGAGCACAATGTTGATGATGCGCTCCACGTCACGATGGAAAAGGTGCGGATTGGCGCCAGCCACCTTCTGAATCAGCTCGGACTTGATCATCATATGCCCCCCAACCGGCCGGGCGCCCCGAGGGCGAAAGGCCTCATTTCCCCGCTAGTTAGCCGCAGGGTGCCAAACGGAGACCAGACCGTCAAGCTGGAGCGTATCCGAGATCTGGCCGGCGATGCTGCCAATTTTCTCGACGGAAATGCCTAACGAGGCTGCCAGGGACTGGGTCAGCCAGCCAAACAGCCCACTACTTTCCTCGGCAGGCTTCCAGTCGACCACTTTGAGGCCTGCGGGAACGTTGCGCTGCTTGACAAGCCATGCCAGCGCGGCCCTTTCGTCGCCAATCTCATCGGCTAGCTTCAATTCGACGGCCTGGCGGCCGGAATAGATGCGGCCGTCAGTCAGACCCGGCACCGAGTTGGGTTGCAGGTCGCGGCGCTTGCCGACGAGATCGACGAACCAGACCTTGGCGTCCTGCACCATTTGCTCGGTCACCTGGCGTGCCTGCTCGTCGGTCGGCTGGAACGGGCTCGGCACCGCCTTGAGCGGTCCACTCTTCACCTCCTCGACCTTGATGCCGAGCGTGTGCAGAAGCTCGGTCACCTCCGCCCATTGGAAGATCACGCCGACCGAGCCGGTGATGGTGTTGCCGTAGACGAAGATGCGGTCGGTGGCCAGCGCGACGATATAGGCGGCGGAGGTGGCGAGGGTCCCGCACACGGCGACGACAGGCTTCTTTTCGGCGAGCCGCCGGACCACGTCGTACATGGCTTCGCCCCCGGTCGTGGTGCCGCCAGGGCTGTTGATGCTGACAATCACCGCTTTGACTTGGCTCGCCTTGCCGACCTTGTCGATCAACTCCTGCAGCTTACGGTCGTCGGTGATGATGCCCGACACCGTAACGCGGGCAACATGCGGCCAGAGCCCGGCGGGCCCAGCGGCCTGCTTATCGCTCAACAGCAGTGCGCCGATAAAGAACAGCGCCAGTACCACGGCGGCGATGCGCCACGCGGTGAGGCGCCGCTTGAGGCGGCGGCGGTCGACCACGCTTTCAGCGTCGAGAACCATTAACCCTCTCGGCCAGTGCGCCTTCGAAACGCGTCAGAGACGCTGAGCGATCACTCTTCAGGGGTGGAGGTCGATTCGGCGTCGCCCTTGGCCGCGCGCTTGCGCTTAGGCTTAGCCGCGGGCTCCTCGCCCTCGTCGCCCTTGGCCTTGTTCAACGCCGCTCCGAGAATATCGCCGAGCGAGGCGCCGGAGTCGGTCGAGCCGTATTGGGCCACGGCCTCCTTCTCCTCGGCGATCTCCAGCGCCTTGATCGAGACCGTGACCTTACGCGCCTTGGAATCGACCTGGGTCACCACGGCGTCAAACTTCTCGCCGACACCGAAGCGGTCCGGCCGCTGCTCGGAACGGTCGCGCGACAGATCCGATCGGCGAATGAAGGTCGTGAGGTCGTGGTCGAGCAGCTTGGCCTCAAGGCCGTTGTCCTTGACTGCAAGCACCTCGCAGGTGACCCGCATGCCTTTCTTCAGGCCGGCAGAAGGGGCGCCGGCGGCGAACGGGTCGGGCGTGAGTTGCTTGATGCCGAGGCTGATGCGCTCCTTCTCGGAGTCGGCCTCGAGAACCACCGCCTTGGCGTTGTCGCCCTTCTTGTAGTCCTTGAGCGCTTCCTCGCCGGGCTTGGTCCAGTCCAGATCGGACAGATGCACCATGCCGTCGATGCCACCGTCCAGCCCGATAAACAGGCCGAACTCGGTGACGTTGCGAATCTGACCCTCGATGGTGGAGCCGGGCGGATGGTTGGCGACGAACGCGACCCAAGGATTCTCCTGGGTCTGCTTCAGGCCGAGCGAGATGCGGCGCTTGTCGGGATCGACTTCGAGCACCTGTACCTCGACCTCCTGGCTGGTCGAGACGATCTTGCCGGGATGGACGTTCTTCTTGGTCCAGCTCATCTCCGAAACGTGGATTAGGCCTTCCACCCCCGGCTCCAGCTCGACGAAGGCACCATAGTCGGTGATGTTGGTGACGGTGCCCTTGAATCGGGAGCCGACCGGGTACTTGGCGGCAATGCCCTCCCACGGATCGGCTTCGAGCTGCTTGATACCGAGGCTGATGCGCTGCGTCTCGGGATTGATGCGGATGATTTGCACCTTCACCGTGTCGCCGACATTGACGATCTCGGACGGATGGTTGACACGCCTCCATGCCATGTCGGTGACATGCAACAGACCGTCGATGCCACCGAGATCGATGAAGGCGCCGTAGTCGGTGATGTTCTTGACCACGCCGTCGACGATCTGGCCCTCTTCGAGGCGGGCGACGATTTCGCTTCGCTTCTCGGCGCGGGTCTCTTCCAGCACGGAGCGGCGGGAGACGACGATATTGCCGCGGCGGCGATCCATCTTCAGGATCTGGAAGGGCTGCGGCATGTTCATCAAGGGACCTACGTCGCGAATTGGGCGGATGTCCACTTGGCTTCCGGGCAGGAAGGCCACCGCACCGTCGAGATCGACGGTGAAGCCGCCCTTGACTCGGTTGAAGATCACGCCCTCGACGCGCTCGCCGGCCTTGTATTTCTCCTCGAGCCTGGTCCAGCTCTCCTCGCGGCGTGCCTTTTCGCGCGACAGGACGGCTTCGCCGGCGGAATTCTCGACCCGCTCCAGATATACGTCGACCTCGTCGCCGACCGAAAGCTCGGCCGCGCGGCCAGATATGCCGAATTCCTTGAGGGGGATGCGGCCCTCGGTCTTAAGACCGACATCGATGACCGCGACGTCCTTCTCGATGCCGACGACAGTGCCCTTGACCACGCTGCCTTCCTGCAACGCCGTTCCGGTGAGCGACTCCTCAAGCAGAGCTGCGAATTCGTCGCGGCTCGGATGGCTTACGCTCGTTTGCGGTTCGGTCATCTAGGCTCCACCTCGGCATCGCATCATACAACTCTCCTGCCTCATTGAGGCTTCTAATCCTTCCTGGCGCGGGGGTATCGCCAATTGCGAAAAACCACGAGAGGTGCCTCTGGGGCACCCTCTCCTCCGCTCGCTAACCCTCGCGGAAATCTCGAAAAGTGATGCGCCAATGCAATATGGGCAGGAGCCTCAACCGGCCTGCCCCGCATGGCCCATCGCAGCATCGATCAAAGCGATGGCTGCCTTGGACGCGGCGTCTATATCCAAATTCGAGGTATCGAGCAAGACCGCGTCTTCCGCCTTGATCAGGGGAGCCACGGCGCGGTTTTGGTCACGTTCGTCGCGCCGCTTGATATCGGCCAGCACTTCCGCCTCGGAAACGGGCAGGCCGGCCTCCTTCAACTCGCGATAACGCCGTCGCGCGCGCTCTTCCGGGGTTGCCGTGACGAACAATTTCACGTCCGCATCGGGGCAGATCACCGTGCCGATGTCCCGCCCGTCGAGCACGGCGCCCGGTTTCTGGGCGGCAAAGCGGCGTTGATAGCTCAACAGGACCTTGCGGACCTCGGGATGGCTGGCGACGATCGACGCGGCCTCGCCAAGCCTGCCTTGCATCAGGGTCGGATCGCCGAGGGTGGCGAGGTCGAGCGCCTTGGTCGCGGCGAGCGCTGCCTCGACATCGGCCGGATCGGCACCGGCCGCGAGCAGGTCGCGCGCGACCGCCCGGTAGAGCTTCCCCGTGTCCAAATGCGCAAGTCCATAATGCGCGGCGATCAGCTTGCCGAGGGTCCCCTTGCCCGACGCCGCCGGCCCGTCGATGGCGACAATCATGCGTCACGCTTGGCGCGGTCGATGCCGGCGCGGATCAGATCGGCCGCCTCGGTCGGGTCGGCCCAGCGCTTGAGCTTCGCCCATTTACCCTGCTCCAGGTCCTTGTAGTGCTCGAAGAAATGGCCGATCTGCTCAAGCACGATCTCCGGCAAGTCACGATAGCTGCCGACCTTTTTGTAAAAAGGATGCAGCTTGTCGGTCGGCACGGCGATGATCTTCTCGTCGATCCCCTTCTCATCCTCCATCAGCAATGCCCCGATCGGGCGCGCGCGGATCACTGCGCCCGACGCCACCGGCGTTGGCGAAACCACGAGGCAGTCGACCGGGTCACCGTCCTCCGAGAGCGTGTGCGGGATGAATCCGTAATTTGCCGGATAGAACATCGCAGTATGCAGGAAGCGATCGACGAACATCGCGCCGGATTTCTTATCGACCTCGTATTTGACCGGCGTGCCGCCTTGCGGGATCTCGATGATGACGTTGACTTCGTGAGGCGGATTGTCGCCGACCGGAATGCGCGCAATGTCCATGCCCTGTCCTCCCCCGGGGAAAGCCTAGCCGAAATTAGCGCCGAGCTTGGTAAAGAGCGGCACAAAATCTGGGAAGCTGGTGGCAATCATCGACACATCGTCGACCTTCACGGCATTGCGCGCGCCGAGCCCGAGCGTGAGAAAGGCCATGGCGATGCGGTGATCCATATGCGTCAGGACCTCGCCACCCCCTTCGACCGCACCCGCCCCACCTTCGACGATGAGAGTGTCGCCTTCGATACGCGCCGTGACGCCGCATGCGGCAAGTCCGGCTGCGGTCGCGCTCAACCGGTCGCTCTCCTTCACCGTGAGCTCGGAAAGCCCTTCCATGCGCGTGGCGCCCTCGGCGAAGGCGGCAACGCAGGCGAGCATCGGATATTCATCGATCATCGAAGGAGCACGCGCGGCGGGCACCGATACGCCCTTCAGCGAGCTCGTCTTGACGCGGAGGTCGCCGACAGGCTCGCCTCCCTCTTCGCGCCGGTCCAGCACTTCGATCTGTGCACCCATTTCGCGCAAAGTCTCGACGAAGCCGCTGCGCGTGGGGTTGAGCAGAACATTCTCGATCACGATGTCGGACTTTGGCGCGATCAGTGCGGCGCCGATCAGAAAAGCCGCCGAGCTTGGATCTCCGGGTACGCTGATCGATGCACCGAAAAGTTCGGCGTCGCCGCAAACGGTGATGGCGCGGGCGCCGGCCCCGCGCTCCTCGATGCAAATCTCGGCGCCGAAAAATGCGAGCATGCGCTCGGTGTGGTCGCGCGCGGGCAACGGCTCGACCACCGTGGTGCGGCCGGGCGCGTGCAAGCCGGCAAGCAGCACCGCGGACTTCACTTGCGCCGATGGCACCGGCAGATCGTAGACGATGGGGAGCAGATCGCTCGTGCCGCGTACTACCAGCGGGAGCGTGGCGCGGTCCTCATCGGCGTCGGTCTCAAGGCCCATCGCCGTGAGCGGCGCCAGCACGCGTCCCATCGGCCTGCGCCGCAACGACGCATCGCCGGTAAATTCGACTTGCATGTCGTGGCCGGCGACGGCGCCGAGCATCAACCGGCTGCCCGTGCCGGAATTGCCGAAATCGAGGGCAGAGGACGGTGGGAGCAGGCCCCCGACCCCCTGGCCCCTCACCAGGACGGCCCCGTTCGCCCGTTCCAGCCCGGCGCCGAGGGCCGCGACAGCCTTGGCGGTGGCCATGACGTCCTCGGCCTCAAGCAGGCCAGCGATCCGGGTCGTGCCGGTGGAAAGGGCGCCTAGGATCAAGGCACGGTGGGAGATCGATTTGTCGCCCGGCACCCCGATCCGGCCGGAAAGGCGCGCGGAATGGCCTGCGGTCAAGGGCTGTTTCATAGGGTCACAATGGGGCTTTCGCGGCGCTTGATAGCTTTTGACAGCACAGATATGGCGTGGCAATGGGGACAAGCAACTCAGGACCACACGAGGAGTGTCAATGTCGAAACCCGCACGGGGAACCAAGCGCGTTTGCCCGAGCTGTGGGGCGCGGTTTTACGACTTGAACCGGTCGCCTATCACCTGTCCGGTCTGCCAGGCCATCTATCAGGTGACGCCACCCGTATCGCGCCGCGGCGAACGCGCTCAGCCGGTTGAAGCGAAAAAGGAAGAAGAGCAAGAAGCCGACGCTCCAGTGCTCGAAAGCGCCGAAGTCATCAGCCTGGAAGAAGTTGAGGAAGCGGGAGACGAGGCAGCGATCGAGGAAGATGAGGAGATCGTCGACCTGGGCGACGACGCGCCCGAGATTCCTGCCGGCGATGACGACAACGCCTTCCTGGAAGAGGAAGAGGAAGGGGAGGCCGACGTTTCGGGCATCGTCGGCGGCGGCAAGGCCGAGGAAAGCTAGATCCAGGTGCCAGGTGTCAGGTGCCCCGCTTTGACACCTGCGTCATCCGCGCCTAAATCTGATACCTGACACCTGATACCTGATACTTGATACCTGAAGGGGCCATAGCTCAGTTGGGAGAGCGCGTGAATGGCATTCACGAGGTCGGCGGTTCGATCCCGCCTGGCTCCACCACCCAATCTCGCAAAGCGAAAGACGCGCCGCAGTCCGTAGCGCCAAAGCGGCCGCCGTTACTCACGCAACGCTGGGCGGTCTGCGCGGCCGCGCGCCCCATCGACTTTGCCGCCGCGGCTGCATGAGCCTGGGCGTTGCGTCTTCGGCAAGGGCGATGAGTTTTTCGCCCAAACTTTCGGGCGTTTCACCGCCGAACGCCATGCGCAACCACAATTCCATGCCAACCAGCTGGAACGCCAGATACCAGTCCTTGGCAAGCATGGCGAAGATCTCGTCGGTCGAGTGCGACGACCACTGCATGGCTTCTGCCAGAGCGCCTCGGATAAGCAACTTTTGGGTTCCGGACCAAAACGCCTCAGGCATGGGGAAGCCCTTCTTCGCAACGTAGACGATATCCGCCGGAAGTGTTTCGGCAGCTGTTTGCTTGACCACCCATTTTCCTATCTTGCGGTGCAGCTTGGCGCGCCTCGGGAGATGGAAGGCAAAGTCGAACATTTCGTTTTCGAGAAACGGTACCCGCATCTCGATCGACGCTGCCATGCCGATGCGGTCGTGGCGGAAGAGGATCCATCCCAAATGGCTGGAAAGGCTGCCCAGGCAATGCGCGAGAAAGGCTCGATCCGCTTTAGGTTTGACCTGAGCCAGGAGCTCGAACAGCTGTTTGGGCTGGAGCGACCGGTTCGCATCCATGGAAACCGTGAGGCGCCCCTCTAGTCTTCCCAGCGCAGGCCATGGCTCGAAAGGCGTGCGTCGAGACACTTTCCCGCTCGTGCGAAACCAGAACTGCCGTCGGGTTTTTGAGCGCCACTGGTCGTAAGTAGTGCTTTGCCAGTCATAGCCGCCGAACAGTTCGTCCGACCCTTCACCCGTCAACAACACCTTTATGCCATCGGCACGGCAGGCTTGCGCTACCGCGAGCAGCGCGGCGTCGCTCGGATGGGTTGACGGAGCATCGGAGTGCCAGACCGCATGCGGCCACAGTCTGAGAAAACATGCCTGGTCGACCTTGATGCGGCGCACGTCAATGCCGAGGTGCCGGCCGACGCGCTCGGCCTGATTGCCTTCTCCGCCGGTCCAGGGGATGTCGGCGACGTAGGCCGGCAAATCGGGCAATTCCTCCTTCGCGTAGGCAGCGATCAGACTGGAATCGACGCCGCCGCTGCACATGGCGGCGAGCGGCGCATCACTTGCGAGGTGAAGCCTGACGCTCTTCTGCAACAGCGTGCGAAATCCCGCGACGAAGCGCATCGGATCTCCATCGGCGCCCGCGACCAGCCGGTCGACATCGATTTCGCCGACGACGTCGAAATAGCGGCGCTTCTCGATGCCCTTGCCGGTGACCTTCCACAACTCGCCAGGCTCGAGCTGATCGATCCCTTCGAACAGCGTTCCGTGGGGAGTTCGCCCCTGCCACAACACCCACTGCGCCACCGCGTAGCGATCCAGGCGTCGCGTCATGCGTGGATGCGCGATCAGAGCCTTGGCCTCGGAGCCGAAAAATGAATTCGGTGCCTGTGTCGGCCACGAGCAAAGGCTTGATGCCGATCCTGTCCCGCGCCAGCCACAGAGCGCCTTCTCGCTGGTCGAGATAGGCGAAGGCAAACATCCCGTTGAAGCGCGCCACGCTCTTCTCCGGGCCCCAGCAATGCAGCGCCTGCAGCACAACCTCGGTGTCGCCCGCACTGCGGAACCGCACGCCCTCCTGCTCAAGCTCCCGGCGGAGTTCGCGATAGTTGTAGACCTCGCCGTTGTAGACGAGAACGCCGCTGCGATCCTCGGTGAGCATGGGCTGGGCGGCGGCTTCGGTGAGATCGATGATCGACAGCCGGCGATGTCCAAAGGCTACGCGCCCCTGCCGCCAGGTACCTCTTCCGTCGGGACCACGATGCAGGATCGTGGCAAGCATTGCATCGATCGCTTGGAGGTCCGCCTCACCACCGTCATGACGCCATATACCGACCAATCCACACATGAACGCTATCGGTTCCCTACTCGCTCCCCAACACGGTGACGACGATGTTGGCGGAGCGGGCCACACTCACCTGCCCCGGCAGATCTTGGTCGTAGGCACCCGGCGCGATCAGGATAGTGTCGCCGGCTTTCGCCATCTCGACGGCATGAGCGAGGGTCTTAAAGGCCGCGCTTGCGTTCCGGCCGTCATGCGCATCGCTGCCGCTCAGAGAATTGACGTGCCAAATCATCGGTTTTGCCATCGGTGGCGGTGAGCTTAGTGCATGGCGACGGCTGGCGGTAGGCAGCCGGGTGGACCTGGCTGGCTCTGCTTGAATTCGCCCGGCAATTTGCCCATATGCAAAGTCGGATTTTCAAGGCTCGGCGCCCGCGGCGGGCCGGGCCGAAGAGGTGCCGGCAGGGCCTCGTTCGACGCCAACGGCATGGCGTGGCCGCTTCTGGAAAGGGCTTTCGCTCGATGTCGCGTATGAGTCTTCTCGACAGCAATTTGTGGCTGAGCCTGGCCGCGCCCCGCGGCTTGGGCGGGGCAAGCCATGCGGCCGACGGCGGCTACCCTCCTTACAACATCGAACTGCTCCCCGCCGGGGAGACCGGGACCGAGACTTTGCGCATCACGCTCGCGGTGGCCGGCTTTGGCGCCGACGACCTCGAAGTCAGCATCGACGGTGGCGAGCTCGTGATCCGCGGCAAGCAACATGACGAGACGGCACGTGACTATCTCCACCGCGGCATCGCCGCGCGACAGTTCAAGCGCAGCTTCCAGCTTGCCAGCGGCGTCGAGGTGAGCAAGGCAGAGCTTGACAATGGACTGCTTGCCATCGAGCTTCACCGCCCGCGCCAGGAGAAACGCGTGCTCAAGGTGGACATCACCGCGGCAGGTTGAGCCCTTGAACCTTTTGCCCCGCAGCTTCGTCATTGCTCCAGGAGGAGTCGACGAAAATGAACGAATTCGAAAAAGAAAAACAAGATCGCCTAACGTGCGTGCTGATGACCAGAAGCGAGTTCGCGCTGCTCGGCGACGGTGAAGTAGCCTACATCAAGCAGCTCGACTCGGACGCCGCCGAGCGGTTGTTCCCGACGCTTTCCGACCCGCCCAAGGGTATCGATCTCTATGCCGTGCTCGGCGCCGACGGCACGCCGCTGGCACTGACGGACAGCCGCAATGCGGCCATCGCCAATGCCATCGAGAACGATCTCGTGCCGGTCAGCGTGCACTGAGTTTTCCTCGCGCGATTGCAGGCGCAGTGCAGCATGGCGTTCGCGCCGCGCTAAGCAGCGTGCGAGGAGGCCTCGTCCTCGGTGAGCACCGCATAAAGGGCGGCGGCATCCTTGCAAGCACGGAGCTTGTCGACCGCGCTCCCCTCGCGCAACAGCCGCGAGATACGCGCCAGGGCCTTGAGGTGGTCGGCGCCGGCGCCCTCCGGGGCCAGCAACAAGAACACGATATCGACCTTTTCGCCGTCAACCGCCTCGAAATCGACCGGCTCGGCAAGGCGCGCGCAAATGCCGACGATCCGTTTCAATCCCTGGACCTTGCCGTGAGGAATGGCGATGCCCTGACCGAGACCGGTCGAGCCCAGCCGCTCGCGCTGCAACAGCACGTCGAAAATATCGCGCTCGGAAAGTCCGGTGAGCCGCGCTGCACGTGCGGAGAGGTCCTGAAGCAGTTGCTTCTTGGACTTCGCTTTGAGCGAGGCAACCACGGAGTCCGGGGAGATGAATTCACTGAGAAGCATCAGACTATCCCATCAGATGGGCGCGACGCGACCGCTGGGCGAGGTTTCGCCTAGCGCCGCTTGCGCGCCTTCTTGGCCCCCAGCTGCGTTCCCGCCTCCCCCTTGGCGGACGATCGTTTTTGATGCGCCGATTCGCTGCGCGAGCGTGAGCGCTTTATTTGCGGTGCCGTTCCGCTACTCGAGCGCAACGACCCCGCCGGATCGATCCAACCGATATTGCCGTCATCACGGCGATAGACCACGTTGATCTCTCCGTGCGCGGCATTGCGAAACAGAACAAAGTGCCGATCTGACAAATCCATCTGCATCACCGCGTCGCTGACAGCCATCTCATGCACCGGGCTTTCCGCCTCGGCGATGATAACGGGATTGTCCTCATCGCGTTCCTCATGCTCCTCACCGGCGGCCTGAATCACATAGTCCGTTGCCGGCGTCTGCTTCCGCGGGGTTTCTCCACCACCATGCCGCTTCAATCTCCGCTTGTAGCGGCGTACGCGTTTCTCCAGCCGTTCGCAGGCAAGGTCGGCGCTTCGGTACGCGTCCGGCGCCGTGCCATGAGCCTCGAGGCTCATGCCCTGCCACAGATGGATGATGCAGTTGGTCTTGAACGCCCCGTGCTCCTTTTCGATGCGCACATGCCCCGTGGTCTCACGCCCGACAAACTTCTCGACGGTGCTCATCACGCGCTCCTGGACGTAACTGCGCAACGCCTCACCGACGTCCAGGTTCTTTCCGGTCACTTGTATCGTCATTGCCCGCGGAAGACTGTCGTGATGGCCCTTTCCCACCGTGTTCCCGGGCGCATGCCGCGTCGTGCGGGGGCCAATCTTCGCCAAGGCGGAACTAACGCACCTTGGGACCAACCTCAGCTCGGCCCCCACCGCGGGGCGGGAAGCTAGACCGCTGCCCCCGGGGTGTCAAACCAACTATTTCTCGTGTCCCTCTTTACACAATTCCCCTTACGCATCATCGCGTTAGCAAAGCTCACAGGCTGGCGGCATGGGCGATGCGCTTGAGCCTCCGGCGCTGCACCGAAGACGGGATGCGGAGCGCTTCGCGATATTTGGCGACCGTGCGCCGCGCGATGTCGACACCGTCGCATTTCAGCCGCTCAACGATCTTGTCGTCCGACAAGACGTCGCTCGCCGGCTCGGCCTCGATCATGGCGCGAATACGGTCGCGCACGGCCTCGGAAGAATGGGCGTCGCCCTCGCTGGTCGCGGCGATCGCCGAGGTGAAGAAATATTTGAGCTCGAACAGTCCGCGATTAGTCGCCATGTACTTATTGGCGGTGACGCGGCTGACCGTCGACTCATGCATCGAGATCGCATCGGCTACCGTTTTCAGGTTCAGCGGCCTGAGATGGCGGACCCCATAGGTGAAGAACGCATCCTGCTGCTTCACGATCTCCTGCGCCACCTTCAGGATCGTGCGGGCGCGCTGATCGAGACTCTTAACCAGCCAATTGGCGGTTTGCAGGCAGTCGACCAGATAGCTTCTGTCCTCCTTGCGCGTCGTCGATTTCGAGACGGTCGCGTAGTAGCTCTGATTGACCAGGACGCGAGGCAAGGTGTCGCTGTTCAGCTCGACGTGAAAGCTGCCGTCGGGCAGCGCCTTTACCAGCACGTCCGGGACGATCGGCTGAGTGGGCGCCGAACCATATTTCAATCCAGGTTTCGGGTTGAGCCGCCGCAGCTCCTTGATCATATCGAGCAGGTCCTCGTCGGAGACCTTGGCCGCACGCTTCAGCGCAGCCAGGTCGTGCACGGCAAGGAGCTGCAAATTCGCGATCAGCGCTGCCATGGCCGGGTCGCAGCGGTCTTGCTCCTTCAATTGCAGTAGCAAGCACTCGCGCAAATCGCGGGCGAACACGCCGCAGGGCTCGAAGCTCTGCATGATCGAAAGCGTTTCTTCGACGAGTTCGAGCGGCGCCCCCAGCAACTCGGCGAGACCGGCTAGATCGCCGCGCAAGTAGCCGGCCTCGTCGGTCATGTCGATGATGTGATGCCCGATGAGCCGCCGTGCAGGGTCGGCGAAGGCGAGCACAAGCTGGTCGGTCAGGTGGTCCCTGAGCGTCCTCTCCGCGGCAACATAGGCCTCGAGATTGGACTCCTCGTCGACCATCGCGCCCGATCCCTGGCCAAGCGCCGACCAACCCGAGTCCTTGAGCGCGGCCGGCGAAAGGCCATCGGCGTCGGGAAATACGTCTTGCGGCTCGGCATCGAGGTCGTCCGTGCGACTGCCCCCGGCCTCAAGGTCGACCCATTCCGCGTCGCCGTCGCCAGGCTCGGCTTCGGCGTCACCCGAGGACGTTTCGGGCGCACCAGTCGTCTCTCCGAGTTCATCGCCTTTGGAGTCAGTTTGCACGCCATCGGCCACGCGCTCGCCCGGGCCGTCGGCATCGTCGCGCTCGAGCAGCGGATTACGCTCGAGCTCGGTCTCGACGAAGCTTGCGAGTTCGAGGTTGGAGAGCTGCAGCAGCTTGATCGCCTGCTGCAGCTGCGGCGTCATTACCAGGTTATGGGTCTGACGGAGTTCGAGCTTTGTGGTGATCGCCATTCGTCGAACTCACTTACGGTAGGCGAGGTTCAAATCCTGAACTGTTCGCCGAGATATACGCGCCGCACATCCTCGTTGTTGATGATCTCCTGCGCGGTGCCGTGGGTCAGCACCATACCGTCGTGGATAATATAGGCTCGGCTGACAAGGTCGAGGGTTTCGCGCACATTATGATCGGTGATCAAGACCCCGATGCCGCGCTGCGTAAGATGCCGCACCAGGGCCCGAATGTCGTTAACGGCGATGGGGTCGATGCCGGCGAAGGGCTCGTCCAGCAACATGAAGGAAGGGCGGGTGGCAAGCGCGCGGGCAATTTCCACGCGGCGGCGCTCGCCGCCCGAAAGCCGCATGGCGGGCGAGGTCCTGAGCCGGGCGATGTGAAATTCGTCGAGCAACGCATCGAGCTGGGCTTGGCGCCTGCGCTTGTCGGGCTCGACGGTCTCCAGCACGGCCAAGATGTTCTGCTCCACGGTGAGCCCGCGGAAGATCGAGGCCTCCTGCGGGAGATAGCCGATGCCGAGCCGGGCGCGGCGATACATCGGCAGCTTGGTCACGTCCTTGCCGTCGATCATGATCGACCCCTCGTCGGCGGGGATCAGCCCGGTGATCATGTAGAACACGGTGGTCTTGCCGGCGCCGTTCGGTCCGAGCAGGCCGACCGCCTCGCCCCGGCGAACGTCGAGGCTGACGCCGCGAACGACGGTGCGCTTCTTGAAGCTCTTAACGACGGAGCGGACTATAAGCCGACCGGCGCCCGGATCGGGCTTGACGCCCGAAGCCGGATCGAGATCGATCGCCTGCGCGGGAATCGCCTTTGGCGCGACTTGTGCCTGACGGCCCGGAAACGACAGCAATTTGCCCACTACCCTTTCCGTTCCTCAAGCGTTGACGGCGTCGCGCTCAGGGCTGCCTGCCCGGCGTGATTGGCCACGGCACATCGTCAGGGCCGCTGTCCGCCGGCGTCTCCGCGCGGGTCGCCGCGGCGTCAGGTTTGCCTCCGCGCTCTGCCTTAGCCGAACCAGGCTTGCCGCCGGACTTGGCATCCTTACCGTCGGACTTGGCGTCCTTGCCGTCCTGCTTCGGCATGAAAAGGGCGCGGATGCGGCCCCCGGAGGCGTCGCTGCCCGTGTTCTCGAACCGGCTTTCACCGGTCGCCAGATCGATGACGAGCCGGTCTCCCTTTAGCACATTCTTCCCTTGGGTTAACACCACATTGCCCCCAACGGTTACCTGCTGCGCGGGCAAGTCGTACAGAGCCCAATCGCTTGTTGTGGTCTGGTCGTCCTCGCTGGTGATGACGACATTGCCCCTCGCCTCGATCTTGGTGATCTTGGCGTTGTCGGTTCCTGCAGCCTTGGCGCTCTCGCTATCCTGGCTGACAGGCGCCGCCGGCGCCTCACCGTCCTTCTTGGCGCCGGGAGCCAGACTGTCGCCGCCGACATAGTGGACCTGGAGTTCCGCGGCGCGGAGCGTCGTGCTGCCTTGCACGGCCTTCACATTACCTTTGAACGTCGCAAGCTTCTGTTTGTCCTGCACCACGAGCATGTCCGATTCGATATCGATCGGATCGCTCGAGCTCTGCGTCAGTCCGCCGAAGCTGTTGGTGAGGGTCTGCGCTCCAAGCGGTGCGGCAAACGTCAAACAAGCAAACACTATGCCCGGTCCGATCAAGCGGCGCCACTTGGCAGGGCCCAGCGAGCGGATGTGGTTCATTGCGGACTCGCCGGAATGGCGCTCGTGTCTTCACGCCCAGTGGCTGCCGGCAGCGGCGGAACCGCCATCGGCGCAGCTGGCTCAGTCTTCGTGGCCTCCTTTGGCGGAGCCTCCTTCCTGACCATATGGACGCGCACCTTGCCGCGGAAGGTCAGCGTACTGTCGGAAGAGCGGAAGGTCAGCGCGCGTGCCGCTATCGTCCCGTTCGGCAACGTGAAAAACACCGGGCGGTGCGTGCGAAGCGTCTGAGTCCGTGCCTCGAGACTGGCGTGCTTCAATTCACCGGTGATGCCGGAGCTCGTAGCGACGGTGATCTTGTCCTGCATCACCAGCCGTTCGGTCCTGCTGTCGAACACCCCGCGCACCGCATTCATGCGCGACCAACCGCCGTCGGCGCTCGACAATTCGGCTTTGATGGCATGCAGCTTAATGATCTTGGGGTTCTTGATGTCCTGATCGGCGTAGTCCGCACCGATAACGTATTTGCCGTTTTTCTTATCGGCGCCCTCCAGTTTCGGGTTGGTCATACGCAAATTGCCGTCGGACACTTGGATGCCGTCGATGCTCGCGGTGAGATCGCCGACGCTGATGCTGACGCCGAGCCTCGAGGTGACGAAGTAAGAGAACAGCACAAGCACCGCGAATACGGGGAGCGCTTTGCGCAGGAAATGGACCAGGCGAGTATGCCGCGCGGAGGCGGCAAAGGCGCGCGCGCGATCTTCGGCCGAACGCAGGACGAAGCCCTGGCCGCCATGAGCGATATCCGCCTCGAACGCCATCTTTCCCGCCCGAAAATCCCGCAGAACGGCGATTCCCGCCGCCGGAGCAAGCTAGCCGCAGGACTTTGATCACATTGCGACCGCCGGCTTGGCCGCTGGGGCCGTTTCCGGCGCTAATGGGCGAAGGGATCGATCTCCCACCAGCCCCTGAGGTCGAGTTCGGCCCTGGTGGGCAGAAACTCGAAACAGGCCCGGGCCAGGCTTTCGCGCCCCTCGCGCCTAAGCATGGCGTCAAGTTTCTCCCGGAGGACGTGCAGATGCAAGACGTCGCTCGCGGCGTAGCTGAGCTGCTCCTGGGTCAGCTCGGCTGCGCCCCAGTCGGAGGATTGCTGCTGCTTGGACAGCTCGATGCCGAGCAGCTCCTTGACGAGATCCTTGAGCCCGTGCCGGTCGGTAAAGGTGCGCGCGAGCCTGGAGGCGACCTTGGTGCAATAGACCGGGCGCGGCATGACCCCCAAAAAGTGCTTGAGCACGGCCATGTCGAACCGGCCGAAATGGAACAGCTTGAGGATGCTCTCGTCGGCCAGGAGGCGTTTCAGCTCGGGGGCGTCGTATTTGCCGCTGAACTGAACCAGGACGGCGCTGCCGTCGCCCTCCGACAATTGCACCAGGCACAGCCTATCGCGATAGGGGTCGAGACCCATCGTCTCGGTGTCGATGGCAACGACCCGGCCGGCGAAGCGGCCTTTGGGCAAATCGCCTTGATGAAGCTCGATAATCGGTTGTTGGCTCAAACGAAGCGCTCCTTGGCGGCAGCATCCTTACCGCGCGGCGCTTAACAAAGCGGGAATGGTGCCCAGGAGAAGACTCGAACTTCCACGGCCTTGCGGCCACTGGCACCTGAAGCCAGCGCGTCTACCAGTTCCGCCACCTGGGCTAACGCCCCTCAAGTACGGTCGGCCTCCGCCAAAGTCAATTAGCGGGCGGCGCTTCACAGGGCTTGGCCCGGTCGTGTATTGCTGCGCCTGCGAAAGCGGGGCGGAGAAGGCAACGCCGTGGCCATCGATCTCAACAACAGCGCGCTCATCACCATCTATGGCGGCTCGGGCTTTATCGGCCGCCACGTGGTACGGGCCATCGCCAAGACCGGGGCGCGCATGCGGGTGGCAGTGCGACGGCCAGAACTGGCCGGGCACCTCCAACCGCTCGGCGGGGTGGGCCAGATCAATGCCGTGCAGGCCAATGTTCGCTTTCCAGACTCGCTGCTCGCCGCGGCCGACGGTGCCGACGCGGTGATCAACCTCGTCGGCATTCTGTTTCCGACCGGCAAGCAGAGCTTCAGAGCCGTACAGGACGAAGGCGCGCGGCATGTCGCGGAAGCGGCCCGCGCCGCGGGGGCCAGATCGCTTGTGCATGTCTCGGCGATCGGCGCCAATTCCGAGTCGCCTTCGGTCTATGCCCGCAGCAAGGCGGCGGGTGAAGCCGAGGTGAGCGAGGTCTTTCCCGAGGCGGTCATTCTGAGGCCGTCGGTCGTGTTCGGTCCTGAAGACGACTTCTTCAATCGCTTCGCCAAGCTTGCACGCCTTGCGCCGGCGTTGCCGTTGATCGGGGGTGGCAAGACCAAGTTTGAGCCCGTCTTTGCCGGCGATGTCGCCAAAGCCGTGATTGCCGGGCTCACGGGCAAAGCCAAGCCGGGCGCCCCTTACGAACTCGGCGGCCCCGAAGTGCTCACTCTCAAAGAAGTCATGCAGCGCGTGCTCGATTACACGATGCGCCGGCGCCTTCTGGTGCCGGTGCCGTTCTGGTTCGCCAAGCTGCAAGCCGCATTCTTGCAGTTGCTGCCGAACCCGATGCTGACCATCGACCAGGTGCGATTGCTCCAGACCGACAACGTGGTCAGCAATGCCGCCAAGCGAAGCCGGCACACGCTCACCGGTCTCGGGATCGACCCCGTGGCGATCGCCTCGGTGGTCCCGGATTATCTCGAGCAGTTCCGCCCGCGCGGCCAGTTCTCGCAGTACCGCCCGAAGCCCTGAGTGCTCACGTGTAGATCATCACCAGCAGGAAGCCGCCGAGCACCATGCGGTAGAGCACGTAGGGCAGGAAACTGACGCGCTTCACGAGCGCCATCAGGAAGGCAATGGCCGCAAGCCCAGCAAAGAAAGTCAGAACGGCGCAATAGACAGCATCCATGGTGATGGGCTCGCCGCTCGCCAGCGCGTCGCCCACCGTCAGCACGCCGGCCCCGGCAATGGCCGGAATGCCGAGCAGGAAGGAGAAGCGCGCCGCGTCGGGGCGGGTGAAGCCAAGAAAGCGCCCGGCCGTCATGGTCACGCCGGAGCGGCTGGTGCCCGGGATCAGGGCCAGTGCCTGCGCCACGCCGATGATGAGCGCGCTGCCGAGGGTCATGTTCTTGATGGTGCGCTCCTGCGGCCCGACCATGTCGGCGATCAGCATCAAGATGCCGTAGAGGATCGTGTTCCAGGCGACGACGGCGACGTTTCGCTCAAGATCGCCGAAGCCGAATTTCTTGAGGAACAGCCCGAAGGCCACGGCGGGGATGGTGGCCAAGACGATGTAGATTGCGAGCTTGCCTTCGTCGGTCACTTTGCCCTTGAGCAGCTCGAGCGCGCCGCGGCTGATCCGCAACACGTCGCGCCAAAAATAGATCAGAATGGCGAACAAGGTGCCGATATGGGTCATCACATCGACGACCAGGCCCTGGTCCTGCCAATGCATGATTTGGGGAACGATAATCAGGTGGCCCGAGGAGGAAATCGGCAGAAACTCGGTGACCCCCTGCACGATGGCAAGGACGATAATTTGCTCTATCGTCATGGGCCCTCGTTGCCCCGCTTGTTCGACGTGCGAGCAGGTTCTATACGAGGCTACAGTCTCGCGCGATTCATTTTGCAACGCCTTAGCCGCCTGACGGGAAGATGGCGACACTGCTGCAATATCCGCTGTGCGCGTTCTCCCGGTCGATCCGGCTCGCTCTTGCGGAGTGCGGCGTGGAGACCGAACTCGCCGAGGAGAAACCCTGGGAATGGCGTCCCGAGTTCCTGGCGCTCAATCCCGCGGGCACGTTGCCCGTGCTCGTCACCGATGAGCACGGGACGGTTTCGGGCGCCTACCCGATTTCGGAATATCTCGCCGACACCGCCGATGAGCGCGACGCGCGGCTGTTCCAGCCCTTCCCGGGCGATGCGACAGCGCGGGCCGAAGCCAGGCGGCTGGTCGACTGGTTTCACCGCAAGTTCCACGACGAAGTGACGGCCTATCTCGTGGAGGAGAAGGTGTTCAGACGTTTCGGGCCGCAGAGCGCCTCGCCCGACATGGAAGCGATGCGCGCCGGGCACGACAATCTGCACTATCACCTCTCCTATATCGGCCATCTCGCCGAGACGCGAAGCTGGCTTGCGGGCGATGCGATGAGCTTTGCCGACCTCGCCGCGGCGGCGCATTTGTCCGCGCTCGACTATCTCGGCGAGGTCCCCTGGGAGGAGCACGAGCCGGCCAAGAACTGGTACGCTTTGTTAAAATCGAGGCCGTCCTTCAGGGCGCTGTTGCAGGACAAGGTAGCGGGCTTCACCCCGTCAGGGACCTATGCCGATCTCGACTTTTGAGCTGGCCGCCCCGACATTCTAGGCATGGCGACGACACTGAAAGAGAACATCGTCAGCGAGGCCAAGACGCTCGGCTTCGATGCCGTGCATTTCACCTCGGCCGGCGAGGTGGAAGACGCCGGCCGCGCGCTTGAGACGTTTATCACCGAAGGCCGCCACGGCGACATGACATGGCTTGCGGACACGGCCGCGCGCCGCAAATCGCCTCGCGCGCTATGGCCTGAAGCGAAAAGCGTCATCCTGCTTGGCTTGAACTATGGCCGCAACATCGATCCGCTCGCGGTTCTTGGCGAACCGACACGCGGCGCAATTTCGATCTATGCGCAAGGCGCCGACTATCACGACGTGCTCAAAGCGAAGCTCAAGCCGCTCGCTGCGCGCGTGCAGGCGCTCACGCGAAGCGAGGTGAAGATCTTCGTCGATACCGCGCCGGTGATGGAGAAGCCGCTCGCCGCGCGCGCCGGTCTCGGCTGGCAGGGCAAGCATACCAATCTCGTCTCGCGCGAGTTCGGGTCGTGGCTGTTTATCGGCTCGATCTTCACCACGGCCGAGATCGAACCCGACGCGCCGGAGCAAGACCATTGCGGCGCTTGCCGGCGTTGCCTCGATGTGTGTCCTACGCACGCCTTCACCGCGCCGTACCAAATCGATGCGCGCGCCTGCATCTCCTATCTCACCATCGAACACAAAGGGCACATCGCGCCGCGCTATCGCCGGGCGATGGGCAATCGCATTTTCGGCTGCGACGACTGTCTCACCGTTTGCCCGTGGAACAAGTTTGCGAGCACGGCGCACGAGGCAAAGCTCAACGTGAGACAGGAGAGCGCCAATCCGCCTCTTGCCGAGCTCTTGGCGCTGGACGACGCCGCTTTCCGTGCGCGCTTTCGCGGCACGCCGATCAAGCGTACCGGGCGCGACCGGTTCTTGCGCAATGTACTGATCGCCGCAGGGAACTCCGGCGACGCTTCGCTTTCGCCTTTGGTCGAGGCGAGGCTGGACGACAGCTCGCCCTTGGTGCGGGCGATGGCGGTATGGGCGCTGGCGCGGCTCGCACCGCTGCGCTTCAACGCGCTCCGCGCGGCGCATGGCAACGACCCCGATCCCGCCGTCAGAAGCGAATGGTTGGGAGAAGCGGCGTGAGCCGGTTGTTCGCATTCGGGCTTGGCTTCTCGGCGCAGGCACTCGCCGCTCGGCTCGCCGCGGAGGGTTGGGAGATCGCCGGCACGGCGCGCGACGTCGGCAAGATCGGCCAGCTGGCCACACTCGGCTTCGAAATGGTGCAATATTCCGGAGAGGCGGAGAATAGCGCGCTCCCCAACGCGCTGCGCGGCACGACACATCTCCTCCACTCGATTCCGCCGGGACCCGAGGGCGACCCGGTGCTGGCGCAGTATCGCGATCAGATCGCCGCGCTGCCGTCACTCGAATGGATCGGCTATCTGTCGACCGTCGGCGTCTATGGCGACCAGGAAGGACGTTGGGTGAATGAGACCACCGAGCCCAGGCCGAACAGCGCGCGGACCGAGGCCCGCGTCGAAGCCGAAAAGGCCTGGCTCGAATTTGGGAAGCAGACGGGTATCCCGGTGCACGTCTTTCGGCTCGCCGGTATCTACGGACCGGGGCGCTGCGTATTCGACAAGCTGAAGGCGGGCATCGCGCGACGCATCAACAAGGATAACCAGGTGTTCAGCCGCATCCATGTGGAGGATATCGCCTCCGTGCTGGAAGCTTCGATGGCTCACCCGCGCGCAGGCGCGATCTACAATGTCGCCGACGACGAGCCGGCCGCGCCAGGAGAGGTGATGGCTTACGCGGCGGAGTTGATGGGCGTTCCGCCGCCGCCGGAAGTCGCGTTTGAAGAGGCCGACCTCACGCCGATGGCGCGCAGCTTCTATGAAGGGAGCCGCCGGATCGGCAACGAACGCATCAAGTCCGAGCTGGGGGTGAAGCTGCGCTATCCGACTTACCGCGAAGGCCTCGCCGCGCTACTCAACCGCGACTGACGCTCTCCACCAACGCGGCAACAGTCGCCTCAAGGCGCCGCAAATCTTGCGGTCTCGACTGGCGGTGGCCTCCGTCCTTGACCAGCGTGACCTCGACATCGTCGCAGCGAAGCAGATCGACGAGGTCGAGCGCATGCCCCCAGGGCACGTCCGGATCGCACATGCCTTGCACGATGCGCACCGGCAGATCGAGATGAAGCAAGTCCTCGCCGATGAGATGGTTGCGGCCCTCCTCGATGAGGTGTTTGGTGATGGGATAGGTCTGGCCGTAGAGCGCGGGCTCATAATAGACGCCGTCGCGCTCGACCGTCTGCTTCATCTCCGGGGTCATTTGGTGCCACATCAGCCGCTCGGTCATGTCCCAGGCTGGCGCGATCAGCACGAGGCCGGCCAGCCGTTCAAGCGCGCCTTGTTGCGCCAATTGGCGCGCGAGCAGAAGGCCGATCCAGCCGCCCATCGATGAGCCGATCAGGATGCAGGGGCGTCCGCGGACCACATCGAGCATGGCCGAGGCCTCTTCCAGCCAATCGCCGATCGAGGCTTGCAGCAGATCGCCTTCCGACTGGCCGTGGCCGGAATAGTCGAAACGGAGCATCGGCAGGCCAACGCTCGACGCCCATTCCGCCAAGACGCCCGCCTTGGTGCTCGTCATGTCGGAAAGAAAGCCTGGAAGCCATAGTAGCGCCGGCGCGCCCGGCGCATCGTCCAGGCGATAGGCGATGTGGCGGTGTTTGCCGCCTTTGCCTATTTCCAGCAATTGCGGTTGGTCTGCGCCCATCCTAAGAACCCTGTCATGGCAGCAACAACCATTTTGCAAGTCGTACCGCGCCTCGAAGCCGGAGGCAGCGAGCAGGCGGCGGTCGAGATCGCCGAAGCGCTGGCCGAGGCCGGTGCCCGCGCCCTCGTTGCCACTGAAGGGGGGCGGATGGCAACCGCCTTCACTGCGGCCGGGGGCGAGATCGTTGCGCTGCCGATGGCGAGCAAGAACCCGGTCACCATCCTCGCCAATGCGCGGCGACTGACGCGGCTCATCGAGGCGCGCGGGATCGATCTAGTGCATGCCAGGAGCCGGGCGCCGGCATGGAGTGCGTTCCTTGCCGCGCGACAGACCGGGCGGCCTTTCGTCACGACCTATCACGGCGCCTATTCGAGCCCGGGTCCGTTCAAGAATTGGTACAACAGCGTGATGGCTCGCGGCGACCGCGTGATCGCCAACTCCCGCTATACCGTCGATCTGATCGTCTCGCGGCATCGAGTCCCGCAGGAGCGCATTCGCGTGATCTATCGCGGTGTGGATCTCGCCAAGTTTGCGCCGGAGCTTGTCGGTCCCAAGCGTGTTATCCGCCTGCGGCAGAGTTGGGGCGTCAGCGATACGCAGCCGGTGGTGTTGCAGGCAGCGCGGCTAACCAGATGGAAGGGACAGCCGCTTGTGATCGAGGCCGCGCGCCAATTGCTTGAGCAGGACCGGCTCGGCGACGCCGTGTTCGTTCTGGCCGGAGACGAGCAGGGACGCGAAGGCTACCGGCAAGAGCTGGAGCAACGGATAGCGTCGTCCGGCCTTGCGGGGCGGGTCAAGCTCGTCGGCCATTGCGACGACATGCCGGCGGCATTCGCGCTGGCGCGGGTTGCAATCGTCGCCTCGACTAGCGCCGAAACCTTTGGGCGCACTAGTATCGAAGCGCAGGCGCTTGGCTGTCCCGTCGTCGTCAGCGATATCGGCGCGGCGCCGGAGACGATCTTGCAGGGCGGTCCAGCCGAGCGGAACTACACCGGTTGGGTCGTCCCTTGCCGCGACGCCGCCGCTATCGCCGCGCGCATCGACGAGGCGATGCACCTCGCGCCGAAAGAGCAGGCCGCGCTCAGCGCACGCGCCAAGGCTCATGTCGCCGCTAAATTCTCCCTGACACAGATGCAACGCTCGACGCTCGCGGTCTACGACGAACTGCTCGGCACGCAACTTGCCGCCCGATTCAAGCCCACCGCTCGCCGCAATCGGTCTGAATAACTGCCACGCTAGTTGATGCCGCCAAGGCGGGATCGAAGCGCACGCGACAACGTTGCATTAACCCAACGGCGGCAATTCTTACGAAATGGAAGGCGCGGCAATGTCAGGAGTCTTTGCGCCTATGGCTCACGAGACGACACCTAGGCCTCCGGTTCATCTCATCCACCACGTGCCGAAATGCGCCGGGCACTCGATCGACTGCCATCTCGAAAGGCTCTTGCCCCGAGGGGCCTATCACAGGACGAAAAAGCGGAGAGGCATTCGGCGGTTTCTATCGACCCGGCAGCACATCGAGGCAATGCCCGATCCCGCAGGGATCAGGGCCGTGTGCGGCCATTTCCTTGGCGTCTCGATTGAGAGTCTATTTGCTGGGCGCGAACTCAAGCGCAGCATCCTGCTCAGGGATCCCGTCACCCACATCGTCTCGTATTACAATTTTCGGATGATGCGGTACCTGTCCGAGGGACTTAATGCCTATAGCTTCAAATTGGCCTACGCGGCGACGCAAAGGAATTTCATTACCCACTATATCTTGCGGAACTTTCTGGAATTGCCGTGGCCCCGCGTTGTCAGCCTCTCCGACGAAGAGAAATATGAGATCGTCAACGCCTTCCTCGCCACCTTCTGGTTCGTCGGCGACTATAGGTTTTGCGACGAGCTGGTCGCCGCCTTGGGCGAGGAGCTTGGAATTCCCGGCCAGGCGTCGCGGAGCAATACGCAGGCTGAATGGGAGCGCCGCGTCAAATGGCGCCCGCTCGAGGTCGAGGAGCTTCCGACCGACGCTATTGTGCGAATCCGGGAGGAGAACCCTATCGATCTAAGGCTATGGGAATCGTGGCGGGAGGCGAGACACGAGACGGCTTCGACCCGCTTGCGCGCGCTTGGACGCCGGAGCGCGTCAAGCTTTCTCGCCACAGAGGCCGTGCGGCTGGTGAGCCAGATCGTGCGCCGGATTGAGCGGCGCAGGCCAGGTTTCGAGGTCCCACGGGCGCCCGTCGCCCAAGACCTGGGACTGCATGTTTAGTTTCGAATCCACGCTTGCCGGGTGTGCGTCCCCTTGACGGAAGAGGCATCCGGCTTGACTTGTCAGCCGCAATTCCCTTCCTGTAGAACCTTCGAAGTTTGTGAAACGCGAACTACGGCGCTCTCTCGCCTTTTTTCGGGGGGGATAGGCTGCCGCCGTTCGGGAAGAGGAGAGAGGAACATCGTAAGGCGGCCGACGAAGCTTAGCCCCGACCGGGGGGGCCCCCGCATCAACGAGGGCATCGACACTCCAAACATCCAACTCATCGACGCCACCGGCCAAAATGTCGGCGTGGTCTCCATCGCCGATGGTTTAGCGCGCGCAGCCGAAGCCGGCCTCGACCTAGTCGAGATCGCGCCGAATTCCGAGCCGCCGGTGTGCAAGATTCTCGATTTTGGTAAGTACAAATACCAGGCGCAGAAGAAGGCCGCCGAGGCGCGCAAGAAGCAGCGTACCGTCGAGATCAAGGAGATCAAGATGCGGCCGAACATCGACACGCACGACTATGACGTGAAGATGCGCTCGATCCGCCGCTTCTTCGAGGAGGGCGACAAGGTAAAGGTCACCTTGCGGTTCAGGGGCCGTGAGATGGCGCACCAGGAACTCGGCGCGCAGCTACTCGACCGGGTGAAGCAGGACACCTCGACGATCGCCAAGGTGGAATCGGAACCGAGGCTCGAGGGCCGGCAAATGGTGATGGTGCTGGCGCCGCGCTAGGCGATGCGGCGCGGGCGCGGCCGGGTGTCGTCTCTCTCGCCCACTGTGCGGGCTGCCTCGCTTAGCGCTTCGGTAACGACCGATGCCGGCTGCGGCTGGCCGAACAAATAGCCTTGGCCCGTGTCGCAGCCAAGCTTCAGCAACCGCCCGACCGCGTCCTCGCTCTGAATGCCTTCGGCCGTGGTCTTGAGGCCGAGCGCATGGCCAAGGCTGACGATCGCCTTGACGATGCGCGCCTCCTGCGGCCTCTCCAGCATCTGCCCGACGAAGGTGCGGTCGATCTTGATGGTATCGAGATCCAGCTCGCGCAAATGATAGAGGCCGGAATAGCCGGTGCCGAAATCGTCGAGCGCGATGCGCACGCCGACATCGCGGAGCGCCTGAAGCGTGGCCTTGGCATCCTCCAAGCGTTGCACGACTGCGTTTTCGGTGATCTCGACCATGAGGCGATGCGGCGGAAATCCGGCGCGCTCGAGAATCTCCAGGATCCTCGATGCAAGTTTGGCGTCGGAAATCTGCCGGCCCGAGAAATTGAGCGACACGGCAATATTGTCGGGCCAATTCTTGGCGTCCTGCACCGCTTGCTCGAGCAGTTTCTCCGTCATTGTGCCGAGCGTCCCGGTATCCTCGGCGATCGGGACGAAGACCTTGGGCAAGATCACCCCGCGGGTCGGATGCTCCCAGCGGGCCAGCACCTCGAAGCCGATGGTCTGAGACGTGTGGAGGTCGACGATCGGCTGATAGTAGGGAACGATTTGGCCGCCGGCGATGGCGGCGGCGATGTCGCCCTCGAGCTCAACTCTTTGCTGCAACCGCTCGTCCATGCTGGAGTCGAACACCCGATAGCGGCAGCGCCCCTCGGACTTGGCCCAATACATCGCCATTGGCCTGTCGCAGAGCGGTTTCGACGGCACTTCCGTCGCGCTTCGCCATGGCGGTATTGAAGGTGACGTCGGGCACGCCGGCCGACACGCCGACGCTAACGCCCACCTGAAGTGCGAGCGCGGCGAGCTGAACGGGTTTGGAAATCTCCTCCACCACCTGCCGCGCCAGGCGCTCGGGAGCGTCGCCACCGAGCTTGTGGCGAAGGATGATGCCGAACTCGTCGCCGCCGAGCCGCGCCACGGATCCCTTGCCGGCAATCTGCGTCAGGCGCTTGGCGATCACCTTGAGAACTTCGTCGCCGAGCCGGTGGCCATAGACGTCGTTGATCGGCTTGAAATTGTCGAGGTCCACGAGCAGCAGTGCGCAAGCCTCGCCGTCTGGTGGGTGGCCGCTCGATCTCTGAAAGTCTTCGATGAACCAGCGCCGATTCGGTAGACCGGTGAGCACGTCGTGGCGGGCCATGTGATGGGCCTCGCTTTCGGCCTTCCGCCGCAGGGCGACCTCCTCGCGCAGATCGAGCACACGCCGCACGGAGAAGATCTTCGCGGCGATCGCGAGAACGACGAAGAGAAGCACGAGCCAGTCGAGGGTGTCGCTTTGCGGCTGTCCGGTAACCTCAAGGAACTTATCGAACAGATCGTACCAGAGCGCGGCGATATAGACCGGCAGACCGAGCAGGAAGAGAAGGATGAGATCCCTAACGCTGCGGCTCTGCCGCGCATACCAGTCGAATAGCCGACGCAAAGCTGCCAAGACCTCCATCGTCACACATACTCCCACGCCCCCGTAGCCGGGAGGTTAAACTCGATAAGCGGTCTTCACTGGTCTCTTGGGGATGCCGCTGCGCCCGGCAAGCTAAGGGCCTGAGCTGGCGGAAGCAACTAACATCGGTCCGGCAAGCGGGCCCACTCTGGTCCACCTAGCGGTTCGGCTTGGCAACCCTTGCGTTAGGGCGCAAATCCACCTTATAAGGCGCTTCCGAAGGAGCCGCCCGGCAGGGCATGCCGTGGCGGCTCGCATGCTTTCCACCCGTAGAACTCGTCTCGGCTTGGCCCTTTGGGCGCGTGGCCGGGAGCAAACAAGGAAGCCAAATGCCCAAGCTCAAGACCAAGAGCGGTGCCAAGAAGCGATTCAAGGTCACGGCGACCGGCAAGGTCAAATGCCAAGCCTCGCGCAAGCGTCACGGCATGATCCAGCGTCCCACCAAGTTCATCCGGACCGCGCGTGGGACCATGGTTCTGTCGGCCGAGGACGCCAAGATCGTGAAGAAGAATTTCCTGCCCTATAGCCGCTAAGCTTAGGCCAGCTTCGAAGGAGCACCGACATGTCCCGTGTGAAACGCGGCGTTACCACCCATGCCCGCCACCGCAAGGTGATCAAGCAGGCGAAGGGCTATTACGGCCGCCGCAAGAACACTATCCGCGTCGCCAAGCAGGCGGTCGACAAGGCCGGCCAATACGCCTATCGCGACCGCAAGGTAAAGAAGCGCACCTTCCGCGCGCTATGGATCCAACGCATCAATGCCGCCGCCCGCGAGAACGGTCTGACCTATGGCCGCCTGATCGACGGTCTGAAGAAGGCCGGCATTGAGCTCGACCGCAAAGTGCTGGCCGATATCGCCGTGCATGAACCCGCAACCTTCAAGGGGCTGGTCGAGGCGGCGTCGGCTGCGGCGCGGGGCTAAGCCCGCGAGAGCGGGCTTGCCCGGCCTGGGAGCCTGAGCCATGAGCGCGCTGGAGCTTTACAGCCTCAAGACCGAGCTGCTGCACGCGATCGCCGCCGCTCAGGACCTCGACAAGCTGGAAGAGGTCCGCATCGCCGCGCTCGGCAAGAAGGGCCGCATCTCCGAACTCATGCAGGCGCTCGGCTCGCTGCCACCGGACGAGCGCAAGGCCTACGGCCAAGTGGTCAACAGCCTGAAGGCTTCGGTCGGCGAGGCGCTCGAGGCACGGCGGCGCGAGCTATCGCAGGCCGCCACCGCCGAGCAGCTCGAGCAGGAGCGCGCCGACGTCACCCTTCCCGTCCGCGAAGGGCCGCTCGAAGAGGGGCGCATTCATCCGGTGAGTCAGGTGGCCGACGAGATCACCGAGATCTTCGCCGATATGGGCTTCTCGATCGCCGAAGGACCCGACATCGAGACCGACTTCAACAATTTCACCGCGCTCAACATTCCGCCCGAGCACCCTGCGCGGCAGGACCATGACACGTTTTATTTCGCGCCCAGCCCCGACGGGACGCGCGCGCTGCTCCGCACCCATACCAGTCCGGTGCAGATCAGGACCATGCTCAAGCAGAAGCCGCCCTTGCGCATCATCGCGCCAGGCCGCGTCTATCGCTGCGATTCAGACCAGACCCACACGCCGATGTTCCATCAGATCGAGGGGCTGGTGATCGACGAGGAGACCCATCTCGGACACCTGAAATGGGTGTTGGAGGAATTCTGCAAGGCCTTCTTCGAGGTGCCGCAAGTCAAGATGCGCTTCCGCGCGAGCTACTTCCCTTTCACCGAGCCGTCGATGGAGGTGGATATTGGCTATGCCAAGGTCGGCGACGAGATCAGGATCGGCGAAGGCGATCAGTGGCTGGAGATTCTCGGCTGCGGCATGGTGCATCCCAATGTGCTGAAGAATGTCGGACTCGATCCCGACCGCTACCAAGGCTTCGCCTTCGGGCTCGGCATCGATCGCGTAGCCATGCTGAAATACGGCATGCCAGATCTGCGCGCGTTCTTCGCGGGCGATCTCCGCTGGCTCAAGCATTACGGCTTCCCGCCGCTCGCCATCCCCACGCTTGCCGCTGGTCTGTCCTGAGCCATGAAATTCACGCTGTCATGGCTCAAGGAGCATCTCGACACCAAAGCGAAGGTGAGCGAGATCGCCGACACGCTGAGCCGCATCGGGCTCGAGGTCGAGGAGGTGTTCGACCCGACGACCGCATTAGCACCGTTTCGCGTGGCGGAAGTGGTGAAATGCGAGAAGCACCCGAACGCCGACAAGCTTAGCGTTTGCGAGGTCGATACCGGCAAGGAGCGCATTCAGGTCGTGTGCGGCGCGCCCAACGCGCGGGCCGGTATGAAAGGCGTGTTCGCGCCGGTCGGCGCTTACGTGCCCGGCATCGATCTCACCCTCACCAAAGCCAAGATCAGGGGCGTGGAATCGAACGGCATGTTGCTCTCGGAGCGCGAGCTGGAACTGTCGGACGAGCATACCGGCATCATCGAGCTCGACCCCAAGGCGAAGGTGGGGAGCCCTGCCGCGGCGGCGCTCGGTCTCGACGACGCCGTGATCGAGGTCGCCATCACGCCCAACCGGCCCGATTGCCTTGGCGTGCGCGGCATCGCCCGCGATCTCGCCGCGGCGGGTCTCGGCAAGCTGATGAAAGATACGGTCAAGCCGGTCAAGGGCAGCTTCCCCAATCCCATCCCCATCAAGCTCGAATTCGACAAAGAGAGCGCCGATGCTTGTCCGGTCTTCGCCGGGCGGTTGGTGCGCGGCGTCAAGAACGGTCCCTCCCCCGACTGGCTGCAGCAGCGGCTGAAAGCGATCGGACTTCGGCCGATCAACACGCTGGTCGACATCACCAATCTGATCTCCTACGACCTCGGCCGTCCGCTACACGTTTACGATGCCGACAAGCTGAAAGGCGCGATCCGCGCGCGGCTCGGGCGCAATGGCGAATCCTTCCTCGCGCTCGACGGCAAGACCTATGAGGTCGATGCCGACATGTGCGTGATCGCCGATGACCGGGCTGTGCTCGGGCTCGGCGGGGTGATCGGCGGCGAGGACACCGGGGTCACCGAGGCGACCAGCAATGTCTTCATCGAGTCGGCTTATTTCGATCCGAAACGCACGGCGCGCACCGGGCGAAAGCTCGGCATTCAGTCCGACGCGCGTTATCGCTTCGAGCGCGGCGTCGACCCCGACTTCGTGGTGCCGGGACTCGAGCTCGCCACCGAGCTGGTGTTGGAACTTTGCGGCGGAGAGGCGAGCAAGGTGACCATCGCCGGCAAGCCGCCCAAGGCCAACCGGCCGTTCAAATTCGATTCCGGCCAGGTCAAGCGGCTGAGCGGGCTCGCTCTCGACGCCCGCGAGATCAAACGCCTGCTCGCTTCGCTCGGCGTCGCCTTGAGCGGCAAGGGCAAGCAGGCGAAAGCGGCGCCGCCCTCGTGGCGTCCCGACATTGCCGGACCGGCCGATCTCGTCGAGGAGGTGGTGCGGCTCACCGGCGTCGATCGGGTTCCCGTCACGCCGATGCGGCGCGAGTTCGGGGTGGCGCGACCGGTGCTGACCGAAGGGCAAAGGAGCCAGCGGCTCACCCGCCGCGTGCTCGCCGCGCGCGGGCTGGTGGAAGCCGTCACTTGGTCGCTCATTCCGCTGGAGGAAGCGACGCTGTTCGGCGGCGGCCAGGCGGCGCTCACGTTGAGCAATCCGATCTCGACCGAGCTCGCCCAGATGCGACCCTCGCTGCTGCCCGGGCTGATTGCCGCGGCGCAGCGCAATCGCGACAGGGGCTTTGCCGACGGGGCCCTGTTCGAGCTCGGGCAAGCCTATCGGGGTGACCGGCCCGAGGACCAGTTCGTCGCCGCGGCCGGCGTTCGCTTCGGCCGCTCGGCGCTTTCGGGCTCGGGCCGGCATTGGTCCGGTGAAGCCCCTGCCGCAGACGCATTCGCCGCCAAAGCCGACGCGGTTGCCGCGCTCGCGGCGCTCGGCGTCAGCCAGGCGAACCTTTCGGTTACGCGCGAGGCGCCGGGCTGGTTCCATCCGGGCCGCTCCGGGGCGCTCAAGCTCGGACCGAAGACCGTGCTCGGCGTGTTCGGCGAGTTCCATCCCGACCTCCTTGTCGGACTCAAGATCGACTCGCCGACCGCCGGTTTCGAGCTTTATCTCGATGAGGTGCCCGTCTCGCGCAGAGGCGCCAAGCCGCTCGACGCCTCCGACCTCCAGCCGGTCAGGCGCGATTTCGCCTTCCTGCTCGACGATGAGGTCGCCGCGGGCGAGGTGCTGCGCGCCGCGGCCAGCGCCGACCGCGCGCTGATAAGCGAGACGCGCGTGTTCGACGTGTTCACCGGCAAGGGCGTGCCGGACGGCAAGAAATCGCTCGCCATCGAGGTGACGCTCCAGCCGAAGGAGAAGACCTTGACCGACGCCGAGATCGAGGCGGTGGCGGGGCGGATCGTCGAAGCGGTGAAGAAGGCGACCGGCGGCGAATTGCGCGGCTGATCGAGGCCCAGCCGCACACGATAAAGGGAACTAAACACGGCGCATTCGCGTCTAATGAGTATCCCCGCCAATGCGTATCCTGCTGACCAACGACGACGGAATCGAAGCGCCCGGGCTCGATGTCCTCGAGAAAATCGCCACCGATCTGACTGACGACGTCTGGGTAGTGGCGCCGGAGACCGACAATAGCGGCGCCTCGCATTCGCTGACACTGGCCGAGCCCTTACGCATGCGCGCGCTTAGCAAACGTCGCTATGCCGTCAAGGGCACGCCCACCGATTGCGTCATCATGGGCGTGCGTTTTCTGTTGCGCGACAAGCCCCCGGACCTGGTCATTTCCGGGGTCAATCGCGGACAGAATCTCGCAGACGACATCACCTATTCCGGCACGGTCGCCGGCGCGATCCAGGGGTGTCTGCTCGGCATTCCCTCGATGGCTATGAGTCTCGTCACTGGGCCGGCGGAAGCGGATCAGGGCACCGGCGATGCTTTTTGGGAAACGCCGATGCACTATGGCGCCGATCTCGTGCGCAAGCTGATGCGCGCGGGCTGGCCCGACGGCGTGGTGCTCAATGTCAATTTTCCCAACTGCGCGCCCGATGCGGTCAAGGGGATGTGCGCCACGGTGCAGGGACTGCGCGATCCGGACCTGTTTCGCATCATCGATCGTCTCGATGCGCGCGGCAGGGCGTATTATTGGATCGGTGTGGAGCGA
>DATICH010000217.1:0-8187 GCA_035456885.1 Methyloceanibacter sp. | reverse complement strand
GCGAAACGTCCCGCGGACCTGGCCAGCATGGCCCAGCTTCTGATCGCCCGAAGCGGCGAGCCGGTAATCCGCCAGGCGCTGCGCCAGGCCATGCGCATCCTGGGCGAGCAATTCGTGCTCGGCGAAACCATCGAAGAGGCGCTGGTCAATGCCGCGGAGGACGCCCAGCAAGGTTATCGCTTCTCCTTCGACATGCTGGGCGAGGCGGCGCGAACGGAAGAGGATGCCGAGCGCTATACCGAGCGATACGCCAAGGCGATCAGGGCGATTGCCGATCGTGCTGGCCACCCGCAGATGCGCAGCGAGCAGAAGTTGATGGAGCGGCCCGGCCTTTCGGTCAAGCTCTCGGCGCTGCACTCGCGCTATCAGTCATCGCAAGAGGTGCGGCTCGCCGCCGAGCTTGGCCCGCGGCTCTTGGGTCTGGCGCAGGCCATGCGCGAGGCCTGGCTGCCGCTCACCATCGATGCCGAGGAAGCCGACAGACTCGATCTATCCCTGGCGCTGCTTGAGCCGCTGTTCACCGAACCATCGCTTGCCGGCTGGAACGGTCTCGGGCTCGCTGTTCAGGCCTACAGCAAGCGCGCGCTGCGCCTGATCGATTGGCTGGCGGGTGTCGCCGAAGCGACCGGACGGCGTCTTCCGGTGCGGCTAGTAAAGGGCGCCTATTGGGACAGCGAGATCAAATGGGCGCAAGAAGCGGGGCTGGCCGGCTATCCAGTGTTCACGCGCAAGGTGAATACCGACGTGGCCTATCTCGCCGCCGCCCGCGCCTTACTGGCGCGGCCAGACTGCTTCTACCCGCAATTCGCCACGCATAACGCGCATACCATTGCCGCCATCGCGACGCTCGCGGGAGATCGCGACTTCGAGTACCAGCGGCTCTACGGCATGGGCGAGGCGCTGCACCGCGAGGTCGTCCGCCCCGAGAGCCTCGGCAAGCCGTGCCGTATCTACGCGCCGGTCGGCGGCCACCGTGATCTGCTCGCTTATCTCGTGCGCAGGCTGCTGGAGAACGGCGCCAATACCTCTTTCGTCAATCGTCTGGCCGACGATCAAGCGCCGATCGAGACCATCGTCGCCGATCCGGTCGAGAGGGCTGCGGCGCTGCAGCCGAAGGCCAACCCGTCGATTCCGTTGCCCGGCGCTCTGTTTGCGGCGGAGCGGCAAAACAGCCTCGGGCTGCCGCTATTCGAAGCGACGGTGCGCGAGCCGCTGGTGCGCGACATGCAGCGGGCGCTGGCCGAGCCTGCCAGCGCTACTCCAATCGTCGCCGGCAAAGAGGAGGAACAAGGCGGAGAGGTGAGCTGGATTACTTCGCCGCATGACCGACAAGTGGTTGTCGGGGCCTGCCGGAGCGCGAGCCCGGAGGCCATCGATCGGGCGTTGGCCGCGGCACGCGGCGCCGCCGACGATTTCGACCGGCTGGGCGGCGAGGCGCGCGCGGGCATGCTGGAGCGCGCCGCCGATCTATTCGAGGCCGACCGGGCCGGATTGATGGCGCTGATGGTGTGCGAAGCGGGTAAGACCATTGCCAATGCGCAAGCCGATCTCCGCGAGGCGGTCGATCATCTGCGCTATGCGGCGGCGGAAGCGCGGCGGCAATGTGCTGCCCCTTGTTTGCTCAAAGGACCCACCGGGGAGGAGAACGCAGTCAGTTTACATGGACGAGGCGTGTTCGCCTGTATCTCGCCCTGGAACTTTCCGCTCGCCATCTTCACCGGGCAGATCGCCGGCGCGCTTGCCGCAGGCAACGCCGTGGTAGCCAAGCCGGCGGAGCAGACGCCACTGGTGGCCGCGCGCGCAGTGCGCCTGCTACATCAGGCCGGGGTGCCGGCCGAGGTGCTGCATCTGCTGCCGGGGAAGGGCGAGATCGTGGGTGCGGCCCTGGTCAATGACCCGCGCATTGCCGGCGTGGCGTTCACCGGCGGCACCGATACCGGCATCGCCATCAACCGCGCCCTTGCCGCGCGCGACGGTCCGATTCCCAGGCTGATCGCCGAAACCGGCGGGCTCAACGCCATGATCGTGGACTCCTCGGCGCTGCCGGAACAGGTGGTCGACGATGCGCTCGCTTCGGCTTTCGACAGCGCCGGCCAGCGCTGCTCGGCCTTACGCGTGCTTTTCCTGCAGGAGGAGATTGCCGAGGAGACCTTGCGCATGCTGATCGGCGCAACGCGGGAGCTCAAGATCGGCGATCCGTTCGATTACGCCACAGATGTCGGACCGTTGATCGACGAAGAGTCGCGCGCGGCACTCGAAGCGCATAAAGCGCGCATGCGCAAAGAGGCGCGCGAACTGCTCGATCTGCCGCTAGGCCAAGAGCACGCGGCAGGCACCTATGTCGCGCCCGCGATCTACGAGATTGCGGCAATCTCCGTGTTGCAGCGCGAAGTGTTCGGCCCGATCCTACATGTCGTCCGCTTCTCGGGCGATCGCCTGGGCGACGTCTGCGAGGCGATCAACGCCACCGGCTATGGCCTCACCCTCGGCCTGCATAGCCGCGTGAAGGCCACGGCGGATTTCGTCGCCGCCCGCGTCAAGGTCGGCAATATGTATGTGAACCGGAACCAGATCGGCGCGGCCGTGGGGGTGCAGCCATTCGGCGGCGAGGGCCTCTCCGGTACCGGTCCGAAGGCCGGCGGCCCGCATTATCTCCAAGCCTTCGCCCTGGAGCGGGTGCGCAGCACCGACCTCACGGCCTCGGGCGGCAATGCGAGCCTGCTCGCCGCCGGGAGCGACGAGGGTTAAGAGCCAATCCGGCATTGTCCGCGGCGGCTGAAGGGTCCATCTATTAGGTGGCGGCGTTTTGCCGCGGAGATTGAAGTGAATGACTGTGCCGAAGGCCCCGGCCAAGACCGAGAAAAGAGACATCGCGGAGGAGCGATCCTCGCGCGCCGAGGTCGACGCCTTCCTGAAGGACGTGCGCGCGCTGAAGCCGGCCGGATCGGGCCATGGGCGGCTGATCTTCGCCATGGACGCGACCATGAGCCGGCAGCCCTCCTGGGATCTTGCGCTCGGGCTTCAGGGCGAGATGTTCAAGGCAGTGAAGGCAGTCGGTGGACTCGATGTGCAGCTTATCTATTTCCGGGGCTTCAACGAGTGCCAAGCGTCCCGTTGGGTCGGCGACCCCGAGGCGCTCGCCCGGCTGATGCGCCGGGTTTCCTGCGAGGGCGGCTTCACTCAAATCCGCAAAGTGCTGGCGCATGCAAAGCGGGAAACCGCCAAGAGCAAGGTCCACGCGCTGGTCTATGTCGGAGACTGCATGGAGGAGGACGTCGACGAGCTGGCGCAGCTCGCGGGCGAATTGGGACTGATCGGCGTACCGGTGTTCATCTTCCACGAAGGCCGCGAGCCGAAGGCCGAGCGCGCCTTCAAGGAAATCGCCAGGCTCTCGCGGGGCGCCTATTGCCCGTTCGACGCCGGCTCGGCCGGGCAACTCCGCGAGCTCTTGACTGCAGTGGCCGTCTACGCGACAGGCGGCCGCAAGGCGCTGAAGGACTTCGGTAGCGAGACGAAGAGCGGGGCGGCGCTCCGCCTCCTCGAGCAACTCGGCTGACGGTCAGCCGATGGCGTATTTTCTCGTCGGTTGCGCCCTTCTCGTCATTCTCATCCTGGCGGCCCGGCTCTTGGTGAAGGCCGATCCGCAGAGACTGGCCCCCGTGCTGCGCAAGGCGGGCGGTGTGGCGGCGCTTGCGCTGGCCGGCTTTCTCATCCTGCGCGGCGCCATCCCGATCGCCATTCCGCTTGCCGTGTTCGGGTTTGCGCTGCTGCGTCGAGGCGCGGGCTTTGGATTTGGCGGGCCGTTCGGGTCGGCCAGCAAGACGCCGGGGCAGAGTTCGCGCATCAGGACCGACAGGCTGGAGATGGAGCTCGACCACGATAGCGGGGATATGGACGGCCAATGCCTCTCGGGGCGCTTCGCCGGACGAAAACTTTCGTCATTGAGCGACAGGGAGGCGATGGAACTTCTGGCCGAGCTCGAGCAGGAGGGCGCGGCGGAGGCCGCGGTAATGGAGGCCTATCTCGACTGGCGGATTCCCGGATGGCGCGATTCGGAGGGGTTCGAAGCGGCCGAAGCGCGCGCAGGGCAAACGCGTGCTCGTCGGGGCGGCATGAGCGTGGAGGAGGCTTATGCGGTGCTCGGCATCGGTCCAGGGGCCAGCGCAGAGGAGATTCGGCAGGCCCACCGGAAGCTGATGATGAAGCTGCATCCCGACCAGGGGGGCTCCACCTATCTTGCCGCGCGCATCAACGAGGCGAAGGAAGTCCTGCTTGGCCGCAAATAAGGCCGGCGACTCGGCGGATTCAAACCTATTCGGCCTGCATGGCCACGCATTCGAGCGAGCGCTTCTTGAGGGCCTCGCAGGTTGTCTGGGCGTCGCGTTTGGAGAAGCCGGCGAACCGTGCCCGGTACCACTCTTTGTCGTCCTTGGTGAAGCTGGCGGTGAAGGGGAGATGGCCGTCGAGCAGGTCGAGCGCGCGCTGCTGCACCGCGCCCAGGCGATTCTCCGCCTCGGCCTGCGACAGAAAGGCGCCGACCTGCACGTGATAGGCGCCCTCGAAACGGGGTGGCTTGCCGCGTGCGCGCTGCGCCTGAGTGTCCGCCGGATCGCCGAGATCGCCCTCGCTTGACAAATCCTTCGCGCTTGCAGGCGCAGTGGAGGCGAGGACGACGTTAGGTTTCTTTTCGGCGGGCTGAGCCGACGGTGCGGCGGCGAGAGCCGCGGGCTTCTTCAACGCCGGCAGGGTTGGGGTGGCCGCGAGAGCCTGTCCCGGTCCCAGCAACGAGGCGACCAGAGATCTTGCGGGTGCCGCCTTCTTGTCAGAGGCGTTGGGAAACTCCTTATCAAGAAGGGCGCGCATGGCGGCGTCGCGGCCGGCGCTGGTTTTGCCGCCGAGCACCACCGCGACCAGGTGCTTGTCGTCGCGTTTCACCGAGGCGGCGAGATTGAAGCCGCTGGCGCGCGTGTAGCCGGTTTTGATGCCGTCGGTTCCCGCGTAATTGGCCAAGAGCCGGTTGTGGTTACGGTGCCGCTTCCCTTTGAAGGTGAAATATCGGGTGGCGAACACATCGTAATATTCGGGGTAGTCCCGGATCAGCCGGACCGAAAGGACGGCCATGTCGCGCGCGGTGCTGATCTGCTGATCGTCCGGCAGGCCCGAGGCGTTGCGGAAGGTGGTGTTCTTCATGCCGATTCGGCGCGCCGTGTCGGTCATCAAGCGCGCAAAGGCTTCCACGCTGCCGGAAATATTCTCGGCCACCACCGCGGCGGCGTCATTTGCCGATTTGGTGACCAGGGCCTTGATCGCGTCGCTGGTCTTGATGGTGGAGCCGGGCTTGAGGCCCAATTTGGTCGGTGCTTGGCTTGCGGCATGAGCCGTCACCTCGAGCTCCGTGTTGGGCGTGATCTTGCCGGCACGCATATAGCCGAACAGGACGTAGAGGGTCATCATCTTGGTCAGAGAGGCCGGATGGCGGAGCGCGTGGGCGGATTGGGCGTGCAACACGGCGCCCGTGTTCATGTCCACGACAATGCACGCCGCCATCGAGGGAGCGACCGGCCGTGCCTTCTTCTTGGCTGCGAGCGCCTCGGCCAAGGGCACGGCGCCCAGGGCCATGCAGAGGGGAATCGCAAGCAGCAGCCGCACATGACCGCGCAGCCGCATGCGCCGCTCGCCCTTAACGATGCTCACTGACCCCCGCAAAAGGCTTGGCCTTCCCCCGTTTGACGATCCTGTCCTAGGCAAGCTCGCGCCGCCCGCCATGCCCCCGAGTCCGTCGAAGCCCGATTCTTGGCCCCCAGACATGGCGAGAAGAAGGCTAAAATTCGTCTGTTGCCAAAGGATTAAGTTTGGAGAACGAGATTTATTGTGCAGTGCAAAAAATTCCTGTTGATTTTTTTTGTGCGTTGCATATATAAGCCTCGCGTTCGCAGCAATCGCGCAACCCGATTTGAGAAGAGGGCTCACATGCTCAAAGGTTTCGAAGAGTTCCAGAAAGTAGGTAAAGACGGCTTCGATGCGGCCGTCCGTTCGTTCGGTGAGATGAACAAGGGCTTCCAGGCCATCGCCGCGGAGGTCACCGACTATTCCAAGAAGGCGTTCGAGGATTCGACCCGCGCTTTCGAGCAGCTGATCGGCGCCAAGTCGATCGAGCAGGCTATCGAGATTCAGTCACAATATGCCAAGAAGGCCTACGATGCGTATGTCGCCGAGTGCTCCAAGCTCGGTGAGATGTATGTCGGCCTGGCCAAGGACGCCTACAAGCCGGTCGAGGTTGCCTTCAACAAGAAGGTTGCGTAATCGGCGTCTGTCAGACTTCACCTTCCCAATGAAAAGACCCGGGCAGGCCCGGGTCTTTTTTTTTGCCGTTTTCCTGTCGGCAACCCGCACTATGTTATGGAAGTTTCGGAGCGGTAATTTGCGGTAGCTCGCGCGTTGCCGTTAGAATGGATGAGACGGCCACGACCCAAGCGGACCGCTCCTTGGCAGATGGCGAACGAGACGCCACATAGAGGCTGACGAATGGCGCGGAACGGCGATCCTCGCCGGGGCGACGACACCGGCACCCACATCATCACCAAGACGCGGCCGAAGACCAAGCGGCCGAGCCTCTACAAGGTGTTGTTGCTGAACGACGACTACACGCCAATGGATTTCGTGGTGTACGTGCTCGAGCGGTTCTTCAACAAGCCGCCGGAGGAGGCGACCCGTATCATGCTGCATGTCCATCAGAAGGGCGTCGGCATTTGTGGGGTCTACACATACGAGGTCGCTGAGACTAAGGTAGCGCAAGTGACGAGCTTCGCTCGCCAGCACGAGCATCCGCTACAGTGCACGATGGAGAAGGAGTGAGGACCTAAGGTGGCTTCGTTTTCGACCAGTCTCGAGCAGGCTTTGCGGCGCGCTCTGCAATACGCTAATGAGCGCAGCCACGAATATGCGACTTTGGAGCATCTGCTCCTGTCCTTGATCGACGATCGCGATGCGGCGGCGGTGATGCGCGCCTGCGACGTCGATCTCGACCTGCTGCGCGACAAGCTCACCGGCTATATCGACAACGAGCTTTCGGGCCTCGTGCTCGACACCCATGGCGACGCGCAGCCCACGGCCGGCTTCCAGCGCGTGATCCATCGCGCCGTGGCGCATGTGCAGTCGTCGGGCCGCGAGGAGGTGACCGGCGCCAACGTGCTCGTCGCGATCTTCGCCGAGCGCGAGAGCCATGCCGCCTTCTTCCTGCAAGAGCAGCACATGACGCGCTTCGATGCGGTCAACTATATCAGCCACGGCATCGCCAAGCGGGCCGGCATGTCGGAGCCGCGTGCGGTGCGCGGCGTCGACGAGGACGCGGCGACGGTCGAGGGCGGCGAGGACAAGAAGCGCGGCGCCGACGCGCTTGAGGTCTATTGCATCAACCTCAATCAGAAGGCGCGCGCCGGCCGCATCGATCCGTTGATCGGCCGCGCCCAGGAAATTCAGCGCACCATTCAGGTGCTGTGCCGCCGCCAGAAGAACAACCCGCTATTCGTCGGCGATCCCGGCGTCGGCAAGACCGCCATCGCCGAAGGATTGGCGCGGCGCATCGTCATGGGCGACGTGCCGGAGGTGCTGGCGGATTCCACCATCTTCCAGCTCGACATGGGCGCGCTGCTCGCAGGTACCCGCTATCGCGGCGATTTCGAGGAGCGGTTGAAGGCGGTGATGCGCGAGATCGAAGCCTATCCCGGCGCGATCATGTTCATCGACGAGATCCACACGGTGATCGGCGCCGGCGCCACCTCCGGCGGCGCGATGGACGCGTCCAACCTGCTCAAACCGGCGCTCGCCGCCGGCAACGTGCGCTGTATTGGTTCGACCACCTACAAGGAATATCGGCAGTACTTCGAGAAGGACCGCGCCCTGGTGCGCCGGTTCCAGAAGATCGACGTCAACGAGCCCTCGCTCGAGGACTCGATCAAGATCCTCATGGGCCTCAAGCCCTATTACGAGAAGCACCACAAGGTCCGCTACACGCCCGAGGCGATCCGTGCCGCCGTCGAGCTTTCGGCCAAGTACATCCACGACCGCAAGCTGCCCGACAAGGCAATCGACGTGATCGACGAGGTGGGTGCCTCCCGGATGCTGTTGCCGGAGAACAAGCGGCGGAAGACCGTCACGCTGAAGGACGTGGAGGATATCGTCGCGAAG
>DATICH010000216.1:0-6366 GCA_035456885.1 Methyloceanibacter sp. | reverse complement strand
CACAGGCTCGGCGAGCTCGATCACGTCGTCGACGGAGGGCGCGAGCCGACCCTCGATCATCGCCTTGGCGCGGACGGCGAGCATCAGCGCCTGGCTGGCGCGTGGGCCCGGTCCCCAGGCGATCATGTCGTCGAGTTCCTGGTCGATGCCGGTGCCGGGACGGGCTGAGCGGACCAATTTCAGAATGGCGTCGACCACCTGATCGCCGACCGGCAATTGCCGCACCAGACGCTGCGCCACCATCAGCTCGTCGGCCGAGAGGATGGTCTTGAGCTGGCGCTCTTCGACGCCGGTGGTGGCGAACAACATGCGGCGCTCCGCAGCCGCGTCTGGGTAGGAGACATCGATCTGCAGGAGGAAACGGTCGAGTTGCGCCTCGGGCAGGGGATAGGTGCCTTCCTGCTCGAGCGGGTTCTGGGTGGCGAGTACGTGGAAAGGCCGCGGCACGTCGTGACGGACGCCCGCCACCGTGACGTGATGTTCCTGCATGGCCTGAAGCAGCGCCGACTGCGTCTTGGGGCTGGCGCGGTTGATCTCGTCGGCCATCAAGAGCTGGGTGAAGATCGGGCCTTTGACGAAGCGGAAGCCGCGGCGGCCGGCGGCCGACTCCTCCAGTACCTCCGACCCCACGATATCGGAGGGCATCAGATCGGGAGTGAACTGGATGCGCTTGTTCTCCAGTCCAAGCACGGCGCCCAGCGTCTCGACGAGGCTCGTCTTGGCGAGGCCGGGCACGCCGATCAGAAGCGCATGGCCGCCGGAGAGGAGTGTAATCAGGGCGAGGTCGATGACGCGGTCTTGACCGAAGATGATGGAGGCGGTCGTCTCGCGCACCTTTTTGATCTTGGCGCCGACTTCCTCGATGCGGTCGACAAGCTGAGTCTCGGTTTGGGCAAGTGTTGTCATGGCTTCAGTTTGGCTCGATCCTGTTCAAGAGAGGACTATAGGGCCAAAGGCCTGGAAAAGTGGAAGCAGTTTGCGCAGGAATTCGGTCACAATCGTGTTGATTCCGGCCCTGGCCGAAGCGCCGGGCTCAAGAGCGGAGATCGCGGTCCAACCCGGCATATAGTCATGGCTGACCGAGACGAAAGAGGCGCTGTGGTAGCATCCGAGAAGCCCGGCGGCAAAGGGCCTTCGGCTTCATTGCCAAAGCTTAATCTTTGCGGGGATATCGGGCTGAAGATCGGCCGGGACGGGACCTGGTACTACCAGGGGAGCCCGATCGGGCGGAAGGAGTTGGTCAAGCTGTTCGCCTCGGTGCTCCGGATGGAGACGGACGGCTATTACCTGGTGACCCCGGTCGAGAAAGTTCCGATCGCGGTCGAGAGTCTGCCGTTCCTCGTCGTAGAGATGTGGCGGGAGGGGGAGGGCAGGGCGCAGAGTCTGACATTCCGGACCAATGTGGACGAGGTGGTGACGGCCGGCCCTGAGCATCCGATCGGCTTCGAGCCCGGCAGGCTCGGAGGCTTTACACCCTTTCTTATCGTGCGTGACGGCTTGAAGGCGCGGCTGGCCCGGCCTGTCTATTACGAGCTTGCCGCGCTTGCGGTCGAGGAGGGGGGCCCGGAGAGCGTGGGCGTCTGGAGCGGCGGGACGTTCTTCCCCTTCCCCTTGCCCGAGCCGACGGTCTAGCGGTGAAGCCATGCTCGCTTTGCGCGGCAAGCGCCGCTATGGTCTCGGTCACAATCTCCGGAAGAGGCCCCGAAGCACCCCGATGTTGCGCATCGCGCTGATCGATATTCTGCTCTTCGCGCTGCCGTTCGTCCTCTATGCGGCCTATATGATCGGAGTGAAGGGTGCGTCTCCGGCCGAGCTTTGGCAGGGCGCGCCGGTATTTTGGCTGCTGGCTGCTGGCTGCGGGCTGTTGCTGGTGGTGATGGCGACGCTCATTCAGTTCTCCGGGGGAAGTCCCACCGGCACCTATCATCCGCCGGTGATCGAGGACGGCGTCATCAAGCCCGGCGGCATCGACTGATCGCGGGTCCCATGTCCGAGCACGTGCCGAAGCGCTCCGCCGCGCCACCCTCGCTCAAAGCCGCCGAATGGCTCAAACGTCCCGAGACGGAACGCGTCTTCGCGGCGCTCGCCACGCCAGGCGTGGAGACGCGCGCGGTCGGTGGCGCCGTGCGCAACACGCTGTTGGACGAGCCGGTCGATGAGATCGACCTCGCCACCACCGCGCTTCCAGAGACGGTGATGACGCTTGCCCGCAAGGCCGGCTTGAAGGCGGTGCCCACCGGGATCGAGCATGGCACCGTAACGCTGATTGCCGACGGGCTGCCCTACGAAGTGACGACCTTGCGGCGCGATGTGGAGACCTTCGGCCGGCACGCGACGGTGACCTTCACCGAGAATTGGGAGGAGGATGCGCGGCGGCGCGACTTCACCCTCAACGCGCTCTATGCCGGCAGCGACGGGGCGCTCTTCGATCCGCTCGGCGGCTACGACGATCTCGTTGCGGGGCGCGTGCGCTTCATCGGCGACGCCGAACAGCGCATCAAGGAAGACTATTTGCGCATCCTGCGCTTCTTCCGCCTGCACGCTTATTACGGCAAGGGGCCGCTCGATGCGGAGGGTTTGCACGCGTCGGTCCGCTTGCGCGCGGGCCTCGATCAGCTCTCGGCGGAGCGGGTGAGCGCCGAGCTCAGGCGCTTGCTGGTGGCGCCGCGGGCGATGGAGGGGGTGGAGGCGCTGTTCGATTACGGGCTATTGCCCGGGTTGCTGGCCGGCGTGCCGCGGCTTGAGCGGCTCAGACGGCTAATAGTCATCGAGGCGGCGCTCGGGCGTCCCGCCGAAGCGACGGTGCGGCTCGCGGCGCTCGGCGTGTTCGTGGCAGAGGATGCCGAACGCCTTGCCGCGCGCTTGCGGCTATCCAATGCGGAGCAGGCGGTGCTTGTGCTTGGCGCGGCCGATCGTGCCGAGGTCGGGCTGCCCGACGAAGCGGCGGCCAAGCGCGCGCTCTATCGCCTCGGCCAAAGTGACTACGCCGCCTCGGTGCTGATCGCCTGGGCGGACTCTGGTGCCACGCCAGACGATCGAGATTGGTGCGCGGCGCTCAGTCTGCCGGCGCGGTGGCAGGCGCCGTCCTTCCCCTTGCGTGGCGCCGACATCGTCGCGCTTGGCGATCTCGAAGGTCCCGAGATCGGGCTCATCCTGCGCCGGCTCGAGGCCGACTGGGTCGCGGGCGGCTTCGCGCTCACGCGCGAGGACCTGTTGGCGCGTGTCGAAGCGCTCAGCCGAAAATCACCCAGGCAAGGCCGATAAGCGTCGCGGCAAACGCGAGCGCCACCGGCACAGGGGCGATTTGGATCAGGACGTCGCGCCCGCGCAACGTGCCGCTGCCGATGCCGACATCGCTGTTCAAGAACTTGCCCAAGCTCATTTCCTGCACCGGCCAGCGGCGATCGCCGGTGGTGAAGGAGGCGGTGAGCAGGAACAGCCCGAGGAAGAAGGCGAAGAACAAGACGACGATCACCAGCAGGAAATCGGTTTCCGCGCCATGCGCGAAAGCGAGCCAGGTCACGCCGAGAAACCACAAGACCGCGCCGATGGCGATCTTGACGACGATTGGGTGGACGCCGGCTTGTCCGGTTTCCTCGCGCAAATCAGCCGGTTTCGGGCTTCGGTCCGACATGGCGGCCTCCATGACTGGCCCCCGCGCGTCAGCCGAGCGAGTCTTCAGTTGAGAAAGATAAGGAAGGTTCCGTGCAGCGGGAGATACCGATTGACGCAGGGAGCGCTCAGTCGAGGCGATCGATCAGCGCCGTCGCCGCGGCGGGCGCGCGCAGCTTTCCTTCATGGATGAAATAGAGGAACACGTCGCGCGGTTTGGCGGCAGGCTTTTGCGCGGCGTCGATCAACGGGAGGTCCTCCGGCAAGCCGCCCTTGGCCCACAGCTCTGCACGTCCGGCCCAACCGTCGAGCTCCGCCGGCGGATAGGCCGTTTCCAGCCGGTCGTCGCCCCGTTGCAGCCGCGCATAAACAACGTCGCCGGTAATGTCGGCAATGCTCGGCCAAGTCTCGGTGTCGGTGAACACGACGCTCGTCCCGCTGTCGCGCAGCAGCGCGACGAATTCCGGCGTGCGGAAACTCGCATGGCGCGGCTCGATCGCGTGATGGAGCGTGCGCCCGTCAAGCTCGCGCGGCAAGAGATCGACAAAGCGCGCGAAGTCGTCGCGCTCGAAGCGCTTGAACGGGGCGAATTGCCAGAGCACCGGCCCGAGCTTCGGCCCAAGCTCGCCGAGCCCGGAAGCGAAGAAGCGCTTGATGAAACTGCCCGTCTCGGCCAGCGCCTTCTGGTTGGTGACGAGGCGCGGGCCTTTGACCGAGAACATGAAGCCCTCCGGCGCCGCCGCGGCCCAGCTCTTGAAGCTCTTGGCGCTTTGCAGCCGGTAATGGGTGGCGTTGATCTCGATCGAGGTGAGGCGCGAGGCGGCATAGGCAAGCTCGTCGGCCTGCTTCAGCCCTTTCGGGTAGAAGACCCCGCGCCATGGCGCGTAAGACCACCCGCCAATGCCGACATGGATGCGGCCCGCGGCCGGGACCTTCGCTCTCGACTTGGTCATCAGGCGCGAATCTAGCAGAAGCGGGAGACTGCGATCGCCCCGGACGCTAAACCAGCCTTCCGAGAATCTTGCTAACCTCCGGTTGCGTGAAGGCCCGCAAGGTCTCGGTGCGGACATAGCCGAGCTTGCCCGCGCTCATGCCGAACACGGCGATGGTCTCGTCATCCGGCGCCTCCATGATTAAGGCGACGTCGTAACGACCGATGGTCCAGAACAGATCGCGCACCTTGGCGCCGAGCGTCTTCGCCAGTTTCTTCGCGTTATCGGCAAGCTTGCTCGTTTCCGCTACGTCGCGGATGCCTTTATCGGTGAATTGACCGAGCACGATGTAGGTCGCCATGCGCTCCTCCCTGGTGTCTGTCTGGGAGCGGTTTGCTCCTCGGCACCAGGTTATGAGATCGGCGCGATGCACGGCAAAATAAAAGAGCCGCGCCCGAAGGCGCGGCTCAATACTCTGGGGGATACTCGATACGCAGGGACGAGAAACGCTATTCTACGCCACTCGGTACTGCCTACGCATACTCAACGCATCCAACAAGTTACAACTACGTAATGGTCGCAGGGACTAGAAGTCCATGTCGCCCATGCCGCCGCCCGGAGGCATGGCCGGAGCCTTCTTCTTCGGCTTTTCGGCCACCATCGCCTCGGTGGTGATGAGGAGGCCTGCCACCGACGCCGCATCCTGCAACGCGGTGCGCACCACCTTGGCGGGGTCGATCACGCCCTGCTTGACGAGATCGCCGTATTCCCCGGTCGCGGCGTTGAAGCCGAAGGCGTAGTCGCCCTTGTCGATGACCTTGCCGACCACCACGGCCCCGTCCTCGCCGGCATTCTCGGCGATTTGGCGGGCAGGCGCCTGAATGGCGCGGCGGACGATGTTGATGCCGACCTTCTGGTCTTCATTTGCGGCGTTTAGCCCGTCGAGCGCCTTCTGCGCGCGGATCAGCGCCACGCCGCCGCCGGGCAGGATGCCTTCCTCGACCGCGGCGCGCGTGGCGTTCAGCGCATCGTCGACGCGATCCTTCTTCTCCTTCACCTCGACCTCGGTGGCGCCGCCGACCTTGATCACCGCAACGCCGCCGGCGAGCTTCGCCAGCCGCTCCTGCAGCTTCTCGCGGTCGTAGTCAGAAGTGGTGTCCTCGATCTGCTGCTTGATCTGGGCGACACGCGCTTCGATGTCGGCCTTCTTGCCGGCGCCGTCGACGATGGTGGTGTCGTCCTTGGTGATCACCACCTTCTTGGCATGGCCAAGCATGTCGAGCGTGACATTCTCGAGCTTGATGCCGAGATCCTCGGAGATCACCTGGCCGCCGGTCAGCACGGCGATGTCTTGCAGCATGGCCTTGCGGCGATCGCCGAAGCCCGGCGCCTTCACCGCCGCGACCTTCAAGCCGCCGCGCAGTTTGTTGACGACGAGCGTGGCGAGCGCCTCGCCCTCGAGGTCCTCGGCGATGATCAGGAGCGGCTTGCCGGCCTGAACGACCGCTTCAAGTAGCGGCAGGAGCGGCTGCAAGCCGGAAAGCTTCTTCTCGTAGATGAGGATGTAGGGGGTCTCAAGCTCCGCCAACATCTTCTCGGCATTGGTAATGAAGTAGGGCGAGATATAGCCGCGGTCGAATTGCATGCCCTCGACCACTTCGAGCTCACTTTCGAGGCTCTTGGCCTCTTCAACGGTGATCACGCCCTCATTGCCCACCTTCTGCATGGCCTTAGCGATCATCTGGCCGATTTCCTTTTCGCCGTTCGCGGCGACCGTACCGACCTGGGCGATCTCCTCCGACGACTTGACCTTCTTGGCTTG
>DATICH010000215.1:0-4105 GCA_035456885.1 Methyloceanibacter sp. | reverse complement strand
CGCATGCACCCAAGAGGTCGCCACGTTATTGGCGTCGCCAATCCAGGCGATTGTGCGGCCCTTGATCGGCCCTTTCAGCTCCTCGAAGGTCATCACGTCGGCCATCACTTGGCAGGGATGCGAGCGGCTGGTGAGCCCGTTAATCACCGGCACCGTGGCGTGCGCGGCGAGCTCGGTTAGCGTCTCGTGCGGTCCGGTGCGCAGCATGATGGCATCGACATAGCGCGACAGCGCCCGTCCCGTGTCGGCCACGGTCTCGCCGCGCCCAAGCTGCATGTCCTGCGGGTCGAGCACCACGGAACTGCCGCCGAGCTGATGGATCGCCACCTCGAAGGAGACGCGGGTGCGGGTCGAGGGCTTCTCGAAGATCATGGCGAGCACCGCGCCGCGCCTGAGCATCAGGCTCTTCGGCACGCGTCCCTTGCGCTTGATCGCCATCGCCGTGTCGATGATGCCGCGAAGCGTCTTGCGGTCCACTGTGTCGATATCGAGGAAATGCCTGGGGGCCATGATAGTTGATCCGGCGATAGGGTTAGGCGCGGGCAAACACGCCGCTCTTGAGTGCGATGCAAGCGGCCTCAAGCTTGGCGCCGGCCAAGTCGATCTCCGCTTCGCCCACGATCAGCGGCGGCAGCAGCCGCACGACATTGTCCCCGGCCTGCACCGTCAGCATCTTCTCGGCGCGCAGCGCCTCAAGCAGCTTCTGGTTCGGCACCTTGCATTTCAGCCCAAGCATCAGCCCCTGCCCGCGCACTTCCTCGATGATGTCGCCGTGCTCGTCCTGGAGCGCGGCCAAGCGCTGTTTCAACCTTAGCCCCATCTTTGCGACATGTTCGAGAAAGCCGTCCTCGAGCACGACGTCGAGCACGGCATTGCCGACCGCCATGGCGAGCGGGTTGCCGCCGAAAGTCGAGCCGTGGCTGCCCGCGGTCATGGCCGAGCCGACCGCCTCGGTCATGAGGCAAGCGCCGACCGGAAAGCCGCCGCCCAGCCCCTTGGCCGTCGCCATGATGTCCGGCGTGATACCGGCCCATTCATGCGCGTAGAGCCGTCCCGTGCGGCCGACGCCGGTCTGCACCTCGTCGAGCAGCAGCAGAATGCCCTTCTCGTCGGCGAGCGCACGCAAATCCTGGAGGAAGCGCCACGAGGCCTCGCGCATGCCCCCCTCGCCCATGATCGGCTCGATCAGAATACCGGCGGTTGTCTCGCCGATCGCCTCTTCCACCGCGTCGAGGTCGAAACCAGCGACCTGGTCGAAGCCCTCGGCCGGCGGACCGAAGCCCTCCAGATGCTTCGCCTGCCCGCCCGCGGCGATGGTGGCGAGCGTGCGGCCGTGAAAGGCACCCTCGAAGGTCACGAGCCGGTAGCGCTCCGGCGCGCCGTGCTTGAAGTGATAGCGCCGTGCCGCCTTGATCGAGCACTCCACCGCCTCGGCGCCGGAATTGGCGAAGAACGCCATGTCGGCGAAGCTCGCGGCGCAGAGCCGCTCCGCCAGACGCTCCTGTTCCGGAATGCGATGCAGATTGGAGACGTGCCACAGCTTCTTCGCCTGTCCGGTCAAGGCCGCGACAAGATGCGGATGCGCATGGCCGAGCGCGGTCACCGCCACGCCGCTGGCGAAGTCGAGATAGCGCTCGCCCTCCGCGGTGAGGAGATAGGCGCCTTCCCCGCGCGCGAAGGAAAACTCGCTGCGGGCATAGGTCGGAAGAAGGGCCGACATGGAAGCTTCGCTGGTCCTGAAACAAAAATTGCCGCCGATCGGCGGCAGCGAACAATCTCAGAGCATTAGGTCGCAGCTTGCGGCGTGTCAATCAGGGCACATCAAGCGCTTATCCAACGCTCGTCCACGTTTCCATCCACGCTTCGATTTGTGTTCTTGAAGGAGAAGTGGCAGACTCGTGTCGTTCCGGTGGAAAACGGACTCAGCAAGCGTGGCGGACGCTTGCCGGATTTCGCCGGATATTGTAGCGTATTACCGCTCGGCTACAAGATGTCGTGGGTGCTGCGTCGCGCCAGGGCGGTCGATCTCAGCAGTAAATCCGAGTTTTCAAACGCCGTCTCTAGGCAGACGGGGGGATTCCGAGTCCAATTCGAGGAGGCCAAACCATGGCTTGGACTGACGAGAGGGTCGAACTGCTTAAGAAACTTTGGGCCGAGGGCCTGAGCGCCAGTCAGATTGCGGCGCGCTTGGGCGGGGTGACGCGCAACGCGGTGATCGGCAAGGTGCATCGTCTGGGGCTGTCGGGACGGGCGACCAGCTCGCGCTCGTCGAGCCCGAGACCGCGTCGGGCGCATGTGCCGCGGGCGTCGCGCTCGCCGTCGCTGATGTTCGGAACGCGGGGCGCCAACGCGCTCAAGCCCCAATTCGACATGGAACTTGACGCGGCACCGGCGCCGCTCGAGGAGCTGGTGATCCCGCTACACGAGCGGGCCAGCATCATGACCTTGAAGGAGTCGATGTGCCGCTGGCCGATAGGCGATCCCAGCGAGCCGGAGTTTCATTTCTGCGGCCGCAAGAAATGCGGCACCTTGCCCTACTGCGAGCACCATGCGCGCATGGCCTATCAGCCGGTGCAGGCCAGGCGGCGCGAACGGCGGTTCGCCAGCGGCTAGCCATCCAAAAGATGCGGCAGGAACAACGGGAGGCGCCCACTCGGCGCCTCCCTTATTTTAGGCGGTCTCTTCCGGCTTGTCGGAGAAGGCGTAGCCGGCCCCGCGCACCGTGCGCACGGGATCGGACTCCTGCCCGCGCATCATCGCCTTGCGCAGGCGGCCGATATGCACATCCACCGTGCGCTCGTCGACATAGACGTTGCGGCCCCACACGCCGTCGAGCAATTGCGCGCGGCTAAACACGCGGCCAGGGCTCTGCATCAGAAATTCGAGCAGCCGGAACTCGGTCGGGCCGAGATGCACCAGCCGCCCGTTGCGCGTCACCCGGTGCGAGTCGCGGTCGAGCTCGATGTCGCCCACGCTCAACACCGAGGCGATGCGCTCCGGATTGGTGCGCCGCAGGATCGCGCGCACCCGCGCCATCAGCTCGGGCAGCGAGAACGGCTTCACCACATAGTCGTCGGCCCCGGTGGTGAGGCCCCTGATACGGTCGCTTTCCTCGCTGCGCGCCGTGAGCAGGATGATGGGGATATTACGGCTGTCCTTGCCGGTGCGCAGGCGGCGGCAGAGCTCCAGTCCGGAAATGCCGGGCAGCATCCAGTCCAACACGATCAGGTCGGGCGAACTCTCGGCGATGGCCATCTCCGCCTCATCGCCGCGATGCACCACGTCGACGGAATAGCCTTCCGCCTCGAGGTTGTAGCGAAGCAGAAGCGCCAACGGCTCCTCGTCTTCGACCACCAAGACCTTGGCTCCGGCGCTCATCGCATTCGTCTCGAGCATGGGCTACCCCGCCGACCGCTTCAGCGCGACCGGCGTCGTGCTCGTTGTGTCGCCCTTCGGGCGCTCGTCGGTGATGGCTGCGCCGTGCACTAGGTAGTACACCGTCTCGGCGATATTGGTGGCGTGATCGCCGATGCGCTCGATGTTTTTGGCGCCGAACAGTAGATGCGTGCAGAGGCCGATATTGCGCGGGTCCTCCATCATATAGGTGAGGAGCTCGCGGAAGATCGAGTTGTACATGGCGTCGATCTCTTCGTCCCTGTACCAGACCTTCAGCGCCCGGTCGGCATCGCGTTCGATATAGGCGTCGAGCACCTCCTTGAGCTGCCCCAGCGCCAGTTCTCCCATGTGCTTCAAGCCGAGCACCAGCTGTTTGGGCTGCTGCTCGGTGACCACCGCGACGGCGCGCTTGGCGATGTTCTTGCCGAGGTCGCCGATGCGCTCGAGCTCGTTGGAGATGCGGAACGCGGCCACGATCTGGCGCAAGTCATAGGCCATCGGCTGACGGCGGGCGATCATCAACACCGCCTGCTCCTCGATCTCCTTCTGCAGGGCGTCGATCTCCTCGTCCTTCTTGATGGTTGCGGCGGCCAGCTCGGGATCGCGCCGCTCCAGCGCCTCGAAGGATTGACCGAGCACCTGCTCGGCAAGTCCGCCCATCTTGGCGATCTTGTTGTTGAGGAGCGACAGTTCCTCCTCGTAGGACCTG
>DATICH010000214.1:0-6968 GCA_035456885.1 Methyloceanibacter sp. | reverse complement strand
TCTCGCCGAGGGCGTTGGCCCGATCGGCCGTCCCCCAGCACCAAGCGGTCGCGGCGATCAGCGCGAGGCTCGCGCCCAGCACGGCGCGACGTGCGACACTCCCCCGAATTCGCATCCCCGTTGCGAACCTTTCCCTCGCCGACCTTCCCTTGCCGGCACCCCGTAAAGCGCTAGGCCGGTAGGCCCGGGCGGCAGCCTTGCGATGCCGTCCGTTAAGCTTGAGTATTAGCCAAAATGCGGGAAAAACAAGGCAAACGATTTAACCCTGCCTGGAATCTCCGGGCAGGGTTAACAAGATTTCCCCAGGTTATTCACAGGTTTATAGCCCGAGGGCGGCCGCCATGCGCGCGTCGTGACCGTAAAGATCCCCATAAGTTGAGATCGACCCGTCAGCATTCACTTTAAGAGTGAAGTAGGCGATGTAGACGGGAATCTTCTGCCTCAGCGGCACCTGCTGATCGTAGGCCGTATCCAGCGCCGAATGCGTGCGCGCGGGGCTCCAGCCCTGGTCATGCTGCATGATGATCGAGGCCAGTTGATCGGGGTTCTGCACCCGCATGCAGCCATGGCTCTCCGCCCGAATGTTATTGGCGAAGAGGTGCTTCTGCGGCGTGTCATGCATGTACACGTCGTGCTTGTTGGGGAACATGAACTTGACCTTGCCAAGTACGTTGCCTGGTCCCGGCGGCTGATAGAGCTCGAAATTGCGGATGTCGACTCGGTTCCAGTCGACGGTGCGGGGATCGATCTCGCGGCCGCCATAGCGCATGCGCACGCCGTGCCGTTGTAGGACCGACGTGTTCCAACCGCCGCCGCCGAAGAACCAGGACGCTTCCTGGCGGAGATAAGGTCTGATCTCTTCGACCTTGATCGAGTTCGGCATGTTCCAATAGGGACCGAACACGACAGTCTGCATTTCGTTGGAGAAGACCGGGGTCTGGGTGTTGACCTTGCCGACGACCACGCGGGTCGTGAAGACGGGCTCGTCGTCCTTGACCACCCGGAGCATGAACTCCGGAATGTTGGTCATCACATAGAATCCGCCGAGATCGTGCGGCAGCCAGCGCCAACGCTCCATGTTGACGAGGATCTGCCTGATCTGAGCCGGGCTGGCGGCGGAAGGGCGCCGGTTCGGCGCATTCAGCACGCGGCGCGTGCCCGGACCGACCACGCCATCGGCGTAGATGCCGTGCGTGCGCTGGAACTGCGTCACCGCCTCGAACACGTTCTGGTCGAACAGCATCTCGTTGGTGGACGAGCCCTCGGCAAGATCGAGTCGCTTCCTGAGCAATTCCACCTGCTCGTGCTCGATGCCGAGCTTGAGCACGGGACCGTCGGGGATGGTGACGACCGGCGCCGGCTCCTCAGTCTTGCTGCCGCGAAGCGCAAGCAGCCTCTGGCGCAGCGCCTCGAATTGCGGCTGGTCGGGCTGGAAGCTCCGCAAATACGCCGCGGGATCGGAACGGATGGCGATCGACTCGATCACCTCCGTTGGATTGGGCAGCGCAAGCGTCGGGTCGAGATTGCGGGACAGTTGCTGCGGCACGATCCGGCCGCCGCGAGCATCGTAGGCATAGTCGAGGACGGCGAAGCTGACCTTGACCTCGGCCTCGGCAAGCCACTCGGCGGCATTCGCGTCTTGCGGATTGAAGCCGGCGGGATCAGGCAGCTTGTAATCGGACGTGCGAAGACCGTAGTCATCCGCCTTCTCGATCTCGGCCATGACGGCCTTGCCCCGTTCCGTCAGGCCGTTCTCATCGACCCAGAGGAGACGGTGGTCGGGGACGGAATAGAATTCCACCAGCGCGCCCTGCTCGTCCTTTTTGTGCTCGGTGGTCTCGGTGAATTTGGCGGAAAGCCGATTCTGGACTGCCAACCGAATGGCCTCGGTCGGGCCGATCAGCGCCTGCGGCGCATCGGGTTCGACCGCGAGTGCGGGCGCGGTCAACGGGGCCGCCAAAAACATGGCCAACGCAATACGGTGAACAGGCCTCATTGATGTGCTCCCTCAAGCCGAATCGGCCGCAAATTAGCGGGTTAGGACCCTATTCGGTCGATCCCTAACGTGGCTATACCAAGCCACCGATTACAGTCCCCCACCGTCCGTTTTTCGTGGGGGTGTGGCATTCCTGCCATCCTCGCGCAGCCGTCAGTTGGGCCGCGCCTCGAGCCCGATTTCGCGCATCTTGCGGTATAGCGTCGAACGGCCGATGCCGAGCCGCTTGGCGATCTCGGTCATCCTGCCGCGATAGCGGCCGAAGGCGAGCCTGATCATGTCGGCTTCGACGGCTTCGAGTGAGCGGATGTCGCCGGAATCGCTCAGCGCAGGAATGCCGATGGCGTCCTTGCCGTTGCCTTGCGGCACGTGGATTGTCGCGGGCGTACCGGCCGACTCGCCCAACATCACCGGTCCCTCGATGCGCGGCGCCTTCTCCTTCGGCGCCGGCGCCGCCGGTACCGTCACGGCATAGCCTTCGACATGGGCGGCGATCTGCGGGAACTCGTTCACTGTGAGCACGGCCGCGTCGGCGAGCACCACGGCGCGGAATACGGCATTCTCGAGCTGGCGGATATTGCCGGGCCAGCTATAGCGCTCGAGCATGGCGAGCGCGTCCGCGTCAATGCCGTCGATGCGTTTGCCTTCCTCGGCGGCAAAGCGGACGATGAAATGGCGAACCAGCTCCGGCACATCCTCCAGCCGCTCGCGCAGCGGCGGCATCCAGATGGGGAACACGTTGAGCCGATAATACAGGTCCTCGCGGAAGCGGCCTTCGTTGACGAGCGCGATCAGATTCTGATTGGTGGCCGAGATCAGGCGGAAATCGACCTTGACCGGTTGCTTGCCTCCTACCGGATCGATCTCGCCGTCCTGCAGCGCGCGCAACAGCTTCACCTGCGCTTCAAGCGGCAATTCGCCCACCTCGTCGAGAAAGAGCGTGCCCTTATCCGCTTCCAGGAATTTGCCCGTGCGCCGTTCCGAGGCTCCGGTGAAAGAGCCCTTCTCGTGGCCGAAAAGGATGCTCTCGACCAAGTTCTCCGGAATGGCGCCGCAATTGACCGTGACGAAGGGACCGGATCGGCGGGCGCTTTCGCCCTGGATGGCGCGAGCGACCAGCTCCTTGCCGACGCCCGATTCGCCCTCGATCAAGACGGGGATGGTGGAGTTGGCGGCGCGTTTGCCAAGCTCGAGCATGCGTGTCATGGCCTCGCTGCCGGCGATCAGGTCGGCGAAACCGAGATCGCCGCGGGCCGAGGCCTTCATGCGCACGAGCTCGTCGGCGAGTGCTTCGATCTTGAGCGCGTTCTTAATGGAGACTTCGAGCCGCTCGGGGCTTACCGGCTTGACCACGAAGTCGACGGCGCCCGCCCGCATCGCGGCGATTGCCGTGTCGATGCCGCCATGGGCAGTCTGGACAATGGCCGGAGGCTTCTTCGGCAGGGAGCGCATGGCGGCAAGCACCGCCATCCCGTCCGTCCCCGGCATGACGAGGTCGAGCAAGACCAGGCAGATATCTCCGGCGGCATCGGATTTCAGCGCGGCAAGAGCCTTGTCGCCGCTCTCGGCGGTCGAGACATGATAGCCGAACCGCCTGATGGTCTCTTCGAGGATACGACGTTGAGCTGGGTCGTCGTCGACGACCAGGACGCGCTTGGGCATGACGCAAAACTCGCTACTGACGCAAAGACTTACCACTTGAGGAGGACCGGCCAGGCCATCGCCATACGCGCGCGGCAAGCCCGCTCCTGTGCCAAAATCGTGCACCTTAAGGGTAAACATCCCCTTTAAGGCGGTTCGATTTTGGTGAGGTCCGGCTTGCGCGCCCGCCAAAAGCACGTAAAACGCCTCGATCCCCTTGGGCCTTGCAGGGGCGCGCCGCGCCTCCCACACTAGGCCAATCATCCGCCAACAGGGTTCGAGGAAAGATGCTGCCCAATTCGAGCAACCGGCTGACGCCCCTCCATGCCGCCGCGGGGGCTAAAGGCAAAGTGAAGCCCGAGCCTGTTGCCGACGAGCCCGAGGCCAAGCTCGGCGACTTGCCCGAATGGAACCTGACCGATCTTTATTCGGGGCCTGACTCGGCCAAGCTCAAGGCGGATCTGGAGGCCTCGGAGCGCGCCGCCGACGCCCTGCAGGAGGGATATGCGGGCAAGCTCGCCGAGTTACTCGACGGTGGCAAAGGGGGCGCCGCGCTGGCGCAGGCCGTGCGCGAGTTCGAGGCACTGAACGATGTCATGGGCCGCATCGTGTCCTATGCGAGCCTGCTCTATGCCGCCGACACCGCGGATCCCAAGCGCCAGAAATTCTACGGCGACATCCACGAGAAGATCACCACGATCTCCTCCAAGCTGCTGTTCTTTCCGCTCGAGCTGAACCGCCTCGACGACGCAGAACTCGAAACGGCGATGAGCAAGTCCGAGCTCGGCCATTACCGTCCCTGGCTCGAGGATCTGCGCAAGGAGAAGCCCTATCAGCTCGAAGACAAGCTCGAGCAGCTGTTCCACGAAAAGGCGGTCACGGCGCGCGGCGCCTGGGACCGGCTGTTCAACGAGACCATGACGGCACTCAAATTCGAGGCCGGCGGCGAGAAGCTGAGCCTGGAGCCGACCCTGAACCAGCTGCTCGATCCAGATGAAAATGTGCGGCGCGAGGCGTCCGGAGCCCTGGCCGAGGTGTTCAAACAGAATGTCAGACTGTTCACTTTGATCACGAACACACTCGCCAAGGACAAAGAGATTTCTGACCGCTGGCGCGGCTTCGTTGACGTGGCCGACTCGCGTCATCTCGCCAACCGGGTGGAGAAGGAAGTGGTCGACGCGTTGGTCGCCGCGGTGCGCGAGGCCTATCCCCGCATCTCGCATCGCTACTACGCGATGAAGGCGCGCTGGCTCGGCAAAGAGCGGTTGGCGCATTGGGATCGCAATGCACCGCTGCCCGACGAGCCGAAGCAGGTGATCGGCTGGGACGACGCACAAAACACCGTGCTCACCGCGTACAAGAACTTCTCGCCGCGCATGGCGGAGATCGCCGGTCAGTTCTTCGCCAAACGCTGGATCGATGCGCCGGTGCGCGAGGGCAAGTCGCCGGGCGCGTTCTCGCATCCGACGGTGCCGAGCGCACACCCCTATATCCTGCTGAACTATCAGGGCAAGCCGCGCGACGTGATGACGCTCGCGCACGAGCTTGGCCACGGCGTGCATCAGGTGCTGGCCAATTGCCAAGGTCCGCTGATGGCGCCGACGCCGCTGACGCTTGCCGAAACGGCGAGCGTGTTCGGCGAGATGCTGACCTTCCGCAAGCTGCTCGATCAGGCGCCGAGCCGGCGCGAGCGCAAGGCGCTGCTTGCCGCCAAGGTCGAGGACATGATCAACACGGTGGTGCGCCAAATCGCCTTCTATAATTTCGAGCGCCAAGTGCATACCGAGCGGCGCGAGGGCGAGCTGACGAGCGAGCGGCTCGGCGAGATTTGGCTTGAAGTGCAGCGCGAAAGTCTAGGCCCGGCGATCGAGCTTAAGCCCGGCTACGAGATCTTCTGGTGCTACATCCCGCATTTCATCCACGCGCCGTTCTACGTCTACGCCTATGCCTTCGGCGATTGCCTGGTGAACTCGCTCTATGCGGTCTACGAGAAGGCGGACAAGGGTTTTGCCGAGCGCTATCTGGACATGCTCGCGGCCGGCGGCACCAAGCATCACAAGGAGCTGCTTCAGCCGTTCGGGCTCGATGCCTCGGACCCGAATTTCTGGTCGATGGGGCTCAAGGTGATCGAGGGGCTGATCGACGAGCTCGAGGCGATGGACGCGAAGGCGCAAGCCTAGGGCCCGTTTTACATTCTGTATAACTTCATGTTACACAGTCCGTAAAACGGAGGCCCGCCATGAAGATCGAGATCAAGAAAATCGGCAATTCCACAGGAGTCATCCTGCCAAAGGAACTCTTGGCGCGGCTGCACTTGAAGCAGGGCGACGTCTTGTTCGTGACCGAGCTGCCCGAGGGTGGTCTTAAGCTCGTCCCGCGCGATCCTGCTTTCGAGAAGGGCATGGAGGTCGCGCGGAAGGCGATGCGCAACTACCGGAACGCTCTGCGCGAGCTGGCCAAGTGACGGAGCCGGTCTGGCTGTCGCTCGATCTCGTTCTCAGCATCCACGACGAACAGCTTCGAGAATTTGGCGGACCGGCCGGCTTGCGTGATCCGGGATTGTTGGAATCCGCACTCGCCCGGCCACTGAACAAATTCGGATACCGAACCGCCGACCTAGCCGATCTGGCCGCCGCATACGCCTTCGGACTGGCGCGGAACCACGCCTTCACCGATGGCAATAAGCGGATCGCGTTTTTGGCGATGGTGACCTTCCTGGGTCTCAACGATATCGAGTTTGTTGTCCCCGAGGCCGAGGCCGTCGTTATGATGTTTGCAGTCGCGGCCGGAGAGGTTGACGAGGAGGGTCTGGCGCGGTGGATTCGCGATAATCTGCCGGGGACGTAGGGAGGTAAGGTGCAATGAGGGGGGTTGTGCTCGTGCCGGTTCTGCTTTGGGGCCTGGCGCTTATTTGCACCAGTTTTGCCGTCTGGCGCGAGGGGCCTCCGGTGCTGCGCGACTTCGTCGTCGACAGGCTGTTGCGCTACCTGTTCCTGTTTCCGCTCGGCATTCAGGGACTATGGGCGTTCATAGGGCACGTGTTCTTTCCGGACCGCGCCGCGGCCGCGATCGGTTGGGCCACGAGCCCATTCCAATATGAAGTTGGAGTCGCCAATCTCGGGCTCGGGCTCGCCGCGATCTATGCCGCCTTCAGGGGCTTCGAGGCGCGTATGGCAGCGGGCATCGTCGCGGCCTGTTTTCTGATCGGCGCGGGCATCGGCCATATCAGGGACATCGTGGAGACCGGCAATCTCGCACCTGGCAATGCCGGGCCGATCATGGTCACCGACTTCCTCACGCCGATCGCGGTGCTCGTGCTGCTGTTTCTCGC
>DATICH010000213.1:0-3464 GCA_035456885.1 Methyloceanibacter sp. | reverse complement strand
CAAGATTCCGGCCGATTGGTTCGCCCGTCAGGTGGCGCTCTCCGATCGCACCGATGGCGATCTCGACACGCTTTCCAGCCGCTTGGCGCAGATCCGCACCTGGACCTATGTGTCGCATCGGGTGCAATGGCTGGACGATCCCGAGCATTGGCAGGGCCGCACCAGAGCGATCGAGGATACTCTTTCGGATGCGCTACATGAGCGCTTGACCCAACGCTTCGTCGACCGCCGCACCAGCGTGCTGATGCGGCGCTTGCGCGACAAGGAAGAGATGACGGCAGAGATCGGTCCCGAGGGGCAGATTCTGGTCGAGAACCATTTCGTCGGACGCCTCGACGGCTTCCGTTTCACGCCGGATGCATCCAGCGAAGACGTGCATGGGCGGGCTGCGCGCCATGCCGCAGCAAGGGTGCTCGCCGGGGAGCTTGTAGAGCGCGCCGACGCGCTGGCTACCGCGCCCGACGAGGCCATAGAGCTCAAGCCGAACGGGCGCTTCCTGTGGGCCGGGTCGGAGATCGCGCGCCTGGAAAAGGGCGAAGCACCGCTCAAGCCGCGTATCCAGCTGTTCGCCGACGAGCATCTCGCCGCCGCGGACCACGAGCGGCTGGTGAAGCGTCTCGAGGCGCGGCTTAAGGCGGAACTCACCGGCAAGCTCAAGCCCTTGACCGAGTTGAGCGAAGCCTCCGATCTGTCAGGCCTGGCGCGAGGGCTCGCCTATCAACTGACGGAAACTCTCGGGGTGCTGCGCCGCGAGACGGCCTCCGCCGACATCAAGGCGCTCGACCAGGCCGCACGAGCGCAATTGCGCAAATACGGCGTGCGATTTGGCGCCTTCAATGTCTACATCCCGGCGTTGCTCAAGCCGGCGGCAGCCGACCTGCTCTTGCTGCTGTGGTCGCTCCACGCGGGCAAAGACCATGGGTTTGACACCGAATCGCTGCCGCCACGTCCGCAGCAAGGCTTGACGTCGGTCGAGGCGGCAAAGCACGTCCCCGAGCCGTATTGGCGCGCGGCCGGCTTCCATGTCGCCGGCTCAAGGGCGGTGCGCATCGACATGCTGGAGCGGCTTTCCGATCTCATTCGCACGCGCGTCACCTACCGCGCCACGGAGGCGGACGTCGCGCCGCCAACGGGCGCGACCGGCGATGGCGGTTTCCGGGTGGTACCCGAGCTGATGTCGGTGGTGGGCTGCTCGGGCGAAGAGTTCGCCTCGATTTTGAAGGCGCTCGGCTTCAGACGCGAGCGGCGGCCGCTTGCGCCGGCGCAGGCCACCGAGGAAATGTCCACGGCGCCGGCGGCGGGTGAGAAGCCGGCGGCTGAGGCCGAACCTTTCGACGAAATCTGGCGGCCGGCGAAGCGCAAGGAAGCGGGGCATAAGGAGGCGCATCGCGCCAAGCCCTCGCGTCACAAGCGGCGCGAGGAACCCGCACAAGCCGCAAAGCGTGAACGGCAACGGCCGCAAAGGCATCAGCCGCGACCGAAACGGAAGCGTCCTGTAGAGCATTCGCCGTTCGCGGTCCTAGAGGCGCTGCGAGAGCGCCTTACCGCGGGCCAACCGGAGAAAAGCTAGCCGAACTCATGCAGACGCAGCGCCTCGATAAATGGCTGTGGTGCGCGAGGCTTGCCAAAACGCGCTCCGGCGCTCAGGGCGCGATCGCGGCAGGCAAGGTGCGCATCAACGGCCTCCGCGTGCTCAAGGCCAGCCGCCTTGTCCATGCGGGCGACGTGGTGGCCGCGACGTTGCTCGGCAAGCTTTATGTGGTCCGGGTCTTGGCCTCCGCGGCGCGACGCGGCCCGGCAAGCATGGCCTTGACGCTCTACGACGATCTCACCCCGCCGCCAGAGCCCAAGCGGGACGCCGAGCGGAGCGGGCCGCGGCCGACCAAACGGGACCGACGCCGGCTCGACGCGTGGCGCGGATCCGATCTCTAGTTGAGTCCTCCTGTGCAGAGATTAGGCCGCAGAGGGGGTCAGGCGGCGCGGCGGCGCCGAGGCCGGCTCGATGCGGCCCACACGGAGCAATTCCGTGGCTTTGGTTGCGGCCACCGGCCGGCTGAAATAGTAGCCCTGCGCCTGCTCGCAGCCGGCCCCCATCAGGAAGCGGACCTGGGCCTCGGTCTCGACCCCTTCGGCTATGACATCGAGGCCAAGCTCGTTGGCCAGCCGGATCGCGGCCCGAACCACGGCGGCATTGCGATAATCGACGGTGACGCGGAAGACGAATTCCGGGGCGAGCTTTAGCCGGTTCACCGGGTAGGTGGTCAGATATTTGAGCGAGGAATAGCCGGTGCCGAAATCGTCAATAGCGATCTTGATGCCGAGCTGGCGCAGCTTATCGAGCGTGTTGCTATGCCGCCGCGTCGCTTCCATCAGCACCGACTCGGTCAGCTCCAGCTCGAGATTGCTGGGATCGAGGCTCCACCGCGTGAGGCTTTCCTGGACCTCGCGTTCCAGGTCCGAGGCGCTCTTGAACTGCACGCCCGACACATTGACCGAAACCACCTGCGGCGCAATTCCCTCGAAATGCAAGAGTTTGAGTTGACGGCAGGCCTCCTCGAAGACCCAATTTCCGAGTGGGAGGATGGCGCCGGTCTTCTCCGCTACGGGAATGAAGGCGGCCGGGGTAAGCAGCCCCCGCTCCTTGTGGTTCCACCTTACAAGCGCCTCGATGCCGATGATCCGGCCCGTCGCGAGCTCGACCTGCGGCTGCTAGTAAAGCTTAAGCTCGCCATGCTCCAAGGCGGCGCACAATTCTTCGGCCACGTGTACCCTCTCGTGAACTTCGTGATCAAGGTCTTGGCTATGGAAGCGGTAACAATTGCGGCCGTCATCCTTGGCGCCGTAAAGATCGGCCTGCATCATCATCGCCTCGGGACCGACAACCTTCTGAAGAGTAGAGCGCGATGCCGATGCTCGACGTGATGCGTAGCTTGTGCCCTTGGATATTGAAAGGTGCGGCGAGCAATTTGCCGATCCGTGCCGCCAAGTCTCCTGCCGTCGCGGGGGTCGGTGACATCGGGCAGGAGAACGGCGAATTCATCGCCACCGAAGCGCGCGACGAAATCGACGGACCGGACCCCGCTCTTGAACCGGCTCACGACCTCCTTGAGCAGCAGATCGCCCATCGCGTGGCCGAGCGTGTCGTTTACGTCCTTGAAGTTGTCGATGTCGAGATAAAGCACGGCGAAAGGCGGCGCGCCGCGCCAGCTTGCCGTGAAGGCCATGGTCAGCCGTTTCAGAAAGGCACGGCGGTTGGGAAGGTTGGTCAGCAGATCGGTCTGCGCCAACTCGAGGATCCGGCTGTTGGCGTGCTCGAGCCGCAGGGCGTGGCGAAGCGACGCCCACATATAGGCCAGCAACCCGCCGAGCGCCAAAAGCACCCCGGCGAAAACCAGCCACGCCCGGTAGTGGATCAGGCCTGCCTGTGCGGGCGTGACCACGAGTTTCCAACCCGCGTCGCCGGC
>DATICH010000212.1:0-2163 GCA_035456885.1 Methyloceanibacter sp. | reverse complement strand
GGCCCTGTTCTATTGCGGCGCCGTCGGGCTGATCGTCACCGCGCTGATCGTGGTGATCACCGAGTATTACACCGGCACCAATTTCCGGCCTGTGCATTCGATCGCCAAGGCCTCGGTGACGGGGCATGGTACCAACGTCATTCAGGGCCTCGCTGTGTCGCTCGAGGCGACCGCCTTGCCGGCGCTCGTCATCATGGCGGGCATCATCGTGTCCTATATCCTCGCCGGCCTGTTCGGCATTGCTATTGCCGTCACTACCATGCTGGCGCTGGCCGGAATGGTGGTTGCGCTCGACGCCTTCGGCCCAGTCACAGACAACGCCGGGGGGATCGCCGAGATGGCGGGTCTGCCCAAAGAAGTACGCAAATCCACCGATGCGCTGGACGCTGTTGGCAACACCACCAAGGCGGTGACCAAGGGCTACGCCATCGGCTCGGCCGGTCTCGGCGCGCTGGTGTTGTTCGCGGCCTATACCGAAGACCTCAAATATTTCGCGGCCAATGCCGACACGTTTCCTTATTTCGCCGGCGTCGACCCCACTTTCACCCTCTCGAATCCGTATGTGGTGGTCGGACTCTTCCTCGGCGGATTGCTGCCTTATCTGTTCGGCGGCATCGCCATGACCGCGGTCGGTCGTGCCGGCTCCGCCATCGTCGAGGAAGTGCGCCGTCAGTTCAAAGAGAAACCCGGCATCATGAAGGGAACGGATCGTCCTGACTACGCACGCGCCGTCGATCTTCTGACCCGCGCTGCGATCAAGGAAATGATGGTGCCCTCGCTGCTGCCGGTCCTCTCGCCCATAGCGTTCTTCTTCATCATCGACGCAATCGCGGGCAAGAGCGCCGCCTTCTCGGCGCTCGGCGCCATGCTGCTCGGCGTCATCGTCACCGGCCTATTCGTCGCCATCTCGATGACGGCGGGCGGCGGCGCCTGGGATAATGCCAAGAAATATATCGAAGACGGCAATTATGGCGGCAAAGGCTCGGAAGCGCATAAGGCCGCGGTGACCGGCGACACGGTCGGCGATCCCTATAAGGACACGGCCGGTCCAGCGGTGAATCCGATGATCAAGATCACCAATATCGTGGCGCTACTCTTGCTCGCGGTGCTCGCGCACCAATAGGCTCGCGCTGCAGCTAGATGCCACCCGGTCGGGTCGGATCTACGCCCGGCTGCCCTTGTTTCTTGAGCTGCCCCCGGTTGGCGATGTTGCCGAACACCTGCTCGAGGAAGCTGAGATCCTTGCCGCGTGCTGGCGTCTCGGCCTTCAGATAATTGACTACAATCCCGTCCTTCAAGCCGTAATGGGCAACTTCCTGGACCATCTGGGTCTTGTCGTAGTAGACCGCGACCACCTGTCGGTCGATCTCCCGCGGCTTGAGAAAGGCCACGGTCTTCTGCGTCGTGGAGATGTAGTAATGCGCTTCGCCGTTGATCACGCTCTTGGTATCGGGCGAGCCGAGGATCTGCTGCACCTGCTCCTGAGTCATGCCCGGCTGTACTTGGTAGACATCGACATCGATGAAGACATGCCCATGCCGGTCGATTTGCGCACCGCAGCCGGCAAGAACGCAGGCGCCGAGCATGAGCGCCGCCAATGCGGGCCGTGAAGCCATGATCAGCGTAGCTCTGCGCAAACCGATTGTCCCCTCGATGCCCCCGACCGGGGCTGACGCTAGAGAAGGCTAGACGAAACGGGGCGCCCTTTGAACCCTCTCCGTCCCCCGAAATCTTGGCGGTGGAACGCCGCTAATGCCGCGAAACTCTATGGCGCGATTGTGGCGCAGGCGCGGCTTCCCGTTTTCTACCGCGAACTCGCGGTCCCCGACACCCTCGAGGGCCGTTTCCTTGTGCTGTCGCTCCACCTCTTTGCCGTGCTGCATCGGTTGAAGGCCGCGGGAGAAGTGGGTTTCGACCTAGCGCAGGCGCTGACCGACCGGTTCGGCGAAGACATGGAGACCGTGCTAAGGGAGGTCGGCATCGGCGATCTCGCGATCCCGAAAAGGATGAGGAGGCTCGTGGCCTCGAGCGCAGGCCTCTTACATGCCTATGAGGAGGCTTTAGGAGTTGGAGAGGAGGCCCTTGCTGCAGCCATCTCCAAAGCGCTTCCTGCGGAAGCCGCGCAGGCAGAGGCTGCAACCAAGCGTCTAACGCACTATCTAA
>DATICH010000211.1:0-3226 GCA_035456885.1 Methyloceanibacter sp. | reverse complement strand
AGCGCCAGCGCAGCCTTGCTTCGCTGAAGCGTCACCGCGAGCGGCAAAAGAAGCAGGTCCTTCCCCAGAGCCAAACGAAGATACAGCGCGAGGTGGTGATTCCGGAAGTGATCACCATCCAGGAACTCGCCAACCGCATGGCCGAGCGCGGCGTCGACGTCATCAAATACCTGATGAAGGACGGCGAGATGCACAAGATCACCGACGTGATCGACTCCGATACGGCGCAGCTCGTCGCCGAAGAGTTCGGACATGTCGTGCGCCGCGTCTCCGAGGCCGATGTCGAGGAAGGCTTTATCGGCGAGGACGACCGCGCCGAGGACGTGCAGCCGCGCGCGCCGGTCGTGACCATCATGGGCCATGTCGACCACGGCAAGACCTCGCTGCTCGACGCCATCCGCACGACCAATGTCGTGAGCGAAGAGGCAGGCGGCATTACCCAGCATATCGGCGCCTACCAGGTCGAAACGCCGACGGGACAGAAGATCACTTTCATCGACACGCCGGGCCACGAGGCTTTCACCGCTATGCGCGCCCGCGGCGCCAAGGTGACGGACATCGTCATCCTGGTGGTTGCGGCCGATGACGGAGTCAAGCCGCAGACGGTCGAGGCCATTAATCATGCTAAGGCGGCGGACGTGCCGCTGATCGTCGCCATCAACAAGATCGACAAACCGGGCGCGGATCCCAAGCGTGTGCGCACCGAGTTGCTCAGCCACGAGATCGTGGTGGAAAGCCTGGGCGGCGATACGCTCGAGATCGAGGTCTCGGCCCTGAAGAAGACCGGTCTCGAAAAATTGCTCGAGGCTGTTCTGCTGCAAGCCGAGGTGCTCGAACTTACCGCCAACCCGGATCGCCCAGCCGAAGGCGTGATCGTCGAGGCGAAGCTCGAGCGCGGACGCGGGCCCGTCGGCACGGCGCTGATTCAGCGCGGCAGTTTGCATGTCGGCGATCTCATCGTCGCCGGCTCCGCTTGGGGCCGTGTGCGGGCGCTGATCAACGACCTCGGTGAGCAGGTGAAGGACGCAGGCCCGTCGGTGCCGGTTGAGGTGCTTGGATTCGATTCCGCGCCGGAAGCCGGCGACCAGTTCGCCGTGGTCGAGAACGAGGCCCGCGCCCGCGAGATCACCGACTATCGCACGCGCGAGCGGCGCAAGCGGCTCGCAGTGGCCGGCGCACGCGGCAGCCTCGAACAGATGATGAGCCAGCTGACGGAGGCCGGCATCAAGGAATTCCCGCTGGTCGTCAAAGGCGACGTGCAGGGCTCGGTCGAGGCGATCGTTGCCGCCCTCGGCAAGATCGGCTCCGAGGAAGTGCGGGCCCGCATCATTCATGCCGGCGTCGGCGGGATTACCGAGTCCGACGTGTCGCTGGCAGCGACCTCCGGCGCCGTGGTGCTCGGCTTCAATGTCCGTGCCAATGCGCAGGCACGCGAAGTCGCGGAGCGCGATGGGGTCGAAATCCGTTATTACGCGGTGATCTACGATCTGGTCGACGACATGAAGCAGGCGATGAGCGGCCTGCTCGCGCCAACCGTGCGCGAGACCTTCCTCGGCAATGCCGAGATCCTCGAAGTGTTCGCCATCTCCAAGGTAGGCAAGGTCGCGGGGTGCCGCGTCACCGAGGGCAAGGTGGAGCGCGGGGCGCAGGTGCGGCTGATCCGCGACAATGTGGTGGTGCATGAAGGCAAGCTCTCTACCTTGAAGCGCTTCAAGGACGAGGTGCGCGAGGTGGTCGCCGGCCAGGAATGCGGCATGGCCTTCGAAGGCTATCAGGACATGCGGGCCGGCGACGTGATCGAGTGCTTCCAAGTCGAGCACGTCCAGCGCAGCCTGTAAGACCGGCTCGTCAGGCCGGGGCCGAAACCATGAGCAGTCGCGACAAGGGCCGAGAGCCCTCCCAACGCCAATTGAAAGTGGGCGAGCTGATCCGGCATGCGCTTGCCGAGATCCTCGCGCGCGGCGATATCAGCGATGAGATTTTGGAGCGGCATTCGCTGACCGTGCCGGAGGTGCGCATGACGCCGGACCTCAAGCTCGCCACGGTCTATGTGCTGCCGCTCGGCGGCGGCGAGGCCGAGGAGGCGGTCGCCCATCTCGACAAGCATAAGCGCTATCTGCGCGGACTGTTAGCGAAGCGGATCAACATGAAATTCATGCCGGAGCTGAGATTCAAGGTTGATACGTCGTTCGAAGCCTCGGCCCGGATCGACGAATTGCTCGCCTCGCCCAAGGTTGCCCGCGACCTAGACGGAGAGTAGGGCCTTGGCGCGGCGCAAAGGTCGACCTGTCCACGGCTGGCTCGTTTTCGACAAGCCGCAGGGCATGACCTCGACGCAGGCCGTGGCCCGCGTGCGACGCCTGTTCGATGCGGAGAAGGCGGGCCATGCCGGCACGCTCGACCCGCTTGCCACCGGGGTGCTGCCGATCGCGCTCGGCGAGGCGACCAAGACCGTTCCATTCGCCGTCGAGGGCGAGAAAGAATACCGCTTCACCGTGCGCTTCGGGGCCGAGACCGACACCGACGACGCCGATGGCAAGGTGGTGGCACGGAGCGACAGGCGTCCGGTGCGCGGAAAGATCGAGGCGGTGCTCCCCGACTTCACGGGCGAGTTCGAGCAGGTGCCGCCGCGCTATTCGGCGCTCAGGGTCGACGGCGCCCGCGCCTACGACCTTGCCCGCGACGAGGAGGAATTCGAGCTTGCGCCGCGGCCGGTTTCGATTGGCCGGCTGGTGCTTATCGAACATCCCGACCGGGACCATTGCGTGCTGGAAACGAGTTGCGGCAAGGGCACCTATGTGCGGGCGCTGGCCCGGGATATCGGGCGGGTGCTCGGCGCCTATGGTCATGTGGAGACTTTGCGGCGAACCCGGGTCGGCGTCTTTGACGAAGCGCGCGCCGTGCCCCTCGCCAAGCTTGAGGCGCTCGCCGAAGCTGGCGGTCATGACGCGCTGCTCGGCGTGCTCGAGCCGGTCGAGATCCCGCTCGGCGACCTGCCGGCGCTTGTCCTTTCGAGTTCTGACGCGGATAGGCTGAGGCGCGGCCAGGCCGTGCTGCTGCGCGGCCGAGACGCCCCGATCATCGAGGGGACCGTCTACGCCACGTCGCGCGGCCAGTTGGTTGCCCTTGGCGAAGTCGACAAAGGGGAACTCAAGCCCCGGCGCATCTTCAATTTGCCGCGCTAAAAAGCCAGAAATTCAGCTAGCTTCGCGCCGGATTATCCCTA
>DATICH010000210.1:0-2129 GCA_035456885.1 Methyloceanibacter sp. | reverse complement strand
CTACCGCCTGCGACCGCTTCCTCCCCCTGGCCGAAAATCGCTCCGGCAGAATGACCATTCCTGGTCGAAACCCGCTCTAACAGGCTGTTGAAGAATGCGGCGTTGGTGGTGTGGTTCTGATCGCGCTGATTTTGGCCGAGGTCTTTTGCGCCGCATATTGCGGGTGTCGCTGGGTGTTGGCGGCCGCGGGGTGGGTTTGATGTGTGCGCCAGGCGCTCATGTCGCAGCTATCCTGTGCTCGGAAGCAGCTTGGGCAGGCGCACCAGGTTGTAGGCCGCCAGGCCGAAGGTGAAGGCGGCGTTCACCTTGACCAAGCCACGCAACTTGACCTGGGCGAGGCCGCCGATGCTCTTGCTCCAGCCGAAGATTTCTTCGATCCGCTTGCGGATGACCTGACTGACGGCGTAGCCGGGATGGCGGGTGATTCGCTTGTCGACCGCGGTCTTGCGCGGCGCGCCGCTGACCCGCACATGGCCGTCGATCGCGATGTGCGGCGTCACGTTGCGCGCGCGCAGCTCGCCGATGAAGTCGGCCACGTCGAAGCCCTTGTCGCCACCCAGCGTGATCCGGCGCTGGCCCGACCGATGCCGGTCGATCAGCTCAAGGGCCGCCTCGCGTTCGGCCGTGCCGGTCGCCTGGGTCACCACCCCGCCAATGGCCAGGCCATTCCGGTTCTCCATCAGTGCATGGCCCATATAGCAGAGCTTGCTCTCCTGGCCGTTGCCCTTGCGATAGAGCCGGGCCTCGGGATCGGTCGTGCTCTCATGGGTCTCGTTCGAGCGCTTCTCGCCGCGAAAGTCCCGCTCGCCATTGCGGCCGTCCTCCGGCGGCTGGCCGCCGCCATCCTTGGGCCGAAAGCTCTTCATCGAGGCCCACGCCTTCAAGAGCGTGCCATCCACCGAGAAGTGCTCGTGGGACAGCAAGCGCTTCACCTTGGGATCGGCCAGCAGGGCGGCCAGAAAATCCTGGGCGGTCTCCGTCGTCAGCAGCCGGTCGCGGTTCTTGGAAAAGACCGAGTGGTCCCACACCGCATCATCGATCCCCAGGCCCACGAACCAGCGGAACAGCAGATCAAAATCCAACCGCTCCATCAGCTGCCGCTCGGAGCGGATCGAATAGAAGAGCTGCAACAGGCTTGCCCGAATGAGCCGCTCCGGCGGAACCGAGGGACGCCCGTCGGCCGAATAAAGCGCCGCGAACTTGCCATCCAACCTGGTCAGAGCGCCGTTCACCAGTTCCCGGATGCGCCGCAAGGGATGGCCAGCCGGAACCCGCGCCTCCACATCTACATACGAAAACAACGCCCCAGAACGCTCATCCGACCCACGCACACCCACCCCCCCACCCGACAACCTATTTCGTCGAGTGAATCACGCGTCGGACAATCCCGCTACGGGTTTTTCAACAGCCTGCTAGGCTGGCGGGCTGCGCTCCGGCTCAGTGCCAGTGGGGCCCAAAGGGATTTCCGGCATCCTCATGTGTGTGGAGCGTGAGCTGGTGCGGCACGCCGTCCACCGTCTCGACACCCTCCTCGATCCACTGCTCGGTCAGCCCTTCCGCGCGCTCGATCAGCTCCGCGGCGCGGCTGAAGTCGTAGGGCGAAACGTCCTGCGGGCAGGGCGGCGGCACGATCCGGATCTCGGCGCGGCCCTGGCACTGCCGCACCGCGTCCTTGAGCTGCTGCACGATCAGGAGATTGAGGCCGTGCAGGGCATTGCCGATGGCGGTGCGCGGCGGCTTCGCCAGCGCGCAGGAATGGCCGGTCGGCAGGACGTAGATGGTGCGGGCGCCGAGATCGATCGCGGCGGGCAGCGGCGTGTGGCTGGTGACGCCGCCGTCGACCAGATACTTGCCGTGGAGTTGCAGGGGCGGGAACACGCCGGGAATCGCGGCGCTGGCGATGAGCGCCGGTACGGCCGGCCCCGAGCGGATGCGGAATTCGCAGCCCGTCAGCATATCCGTGGTGACGATGCAGCTAGGCAGCGTGGCGTCCTCCAGGCGCCGCGTTTCGAAACTCGCCGACAACGTCCTCTCGAGACCGGCCGTCGAGACGACATGGCTGTGCCGCACCATGAGTCGCCACAGGCTGCGGACCGGCGAGGTTTCGAAGATGTCCTCGCGCTTCAACC
>DATICH010000209.1:0-30289 GCA_035456885.1 Methyloceanibacter sp. | reverse complement strand
TTCGTCGAGGCGTTCGGTCGCGGTCTTCTCACCCGCGCCACCGGCGACATCATCGCGCTCTCGCCGCCGCTGATCATTGAGAAGCAGGAGATCGACCAGCTGTTCGAGACCTTTGCCAGCGTGCTCAAGACAGTGGCGGATTGAAAGGCGGTCGTTCGCCCATGCAAACCATCCAGAATGCTATCGATAGCCGCAAGGTCGCCTCGGCCTCGCGTCGGCTCGCGCCGATCTACAATCCTGCCACGGGAGAGCAGATCGCCGTCGTGCCGCTCTCGACCGTCGACGAAGTTCACGCGGCCGTGTCGGCCGCAAAGCGAGCCGCAGCCGAATGGGGCATGACGCCGCCGCTCAAGCGGCTCAAGCCCATGTTCAAATTCAAAGAGTTGCTCGAGAGGAATGCCGACGAGATCGCCCGCACCATCTCGCGCGAGCACGGCAAGACCCACCCCGACGCTTTGGGCGAGCTCGCCCGCGGCATCGATGTGGTCGATTTCGCCTGCGGCATTCCGCATCTCCTCAAGGGTGAGTTCAGCCGCAATGTCGGTCCCGAAATCGACTCGTGGTCCGACCGGCAGCCACTCGGCGTCGTCGCCGGCATCACACCGTTCAACTTTCCGGCCATGGTGCCGATGTGGATGTATCCGATCGCCATAGCGTGCGGTAACAGCTTCTTGTTGAAGCCATCGGAACGCGATCCGTCCACGTCAATGCTGGTTTGGGAGCTGTTCAACGAGGCCGGCTTTCCGCCCGGCGTGCTCAATATCGTGCATGGCGACAAGGAGGTGGTCGACGCCATCCTCGATCATCCCGACATAAAAGCAGTGAGCTTTGTCGGCTCCACCCCGGTCGCCGAGCATGTCTACCAGCGCGGATCTGCGGCGGGCAAACGGGTGCAGGCCCTCGGCGGCGCCAAGAATCACATGATCGTCATGCCGGACGCCAACATGGACCAGGCCGTCAATGCATTGATGGGCGCCAGCTTCGGCTCGGCCGGCGAACGTTGCATGGCGATCTCCGTCGCGGTGCCGGTGGGCGAGAAGACCGCGAACCGGCTGGTCGAGGCGCTGGCTCCCAAGGTCCGCGGCCTCAAGGTCGGCCCCGCCACCGACCCCGAGTCCGAGATGGGACCGGTGATCACGGCGGAGGCCAAGCACCGCATCGAAGGTCTTATCGGGCAGGGCGTAAGCGAAGGCGCCGAGCTCGTGGTCGACGGACGTGGACTCACTTTGCAGGGCTACGAGAAGGGTTTCTTTCTCGGCGGGTCGCTGTTCGACCGTGTCACCGAAGACATGACCATCTATAAGACAGAGATTTTTGGACCGGTGCTCTGCGTCGTGCGCGCCGAGGGCTACGAGGCGGCCGCCGACCTCGTCAACCGCCACGAATACGGTAACGGGACCGCCATCTTCACCCGCGACGGCGACACCGCCCGCGCCTTCGCCGACCGCATCGAAGTGGGCATGGTCGGCATCAACGTGCCCATCCCCGTGCCGGTCGCCTATCACTCGTTCGGCGGTTGGAAGCGGTCTCTGTTCGGCGACCACTCGATCTACGGACCGGAAGGCGTGCGCTTCTATACGCGCCTCAAGACGGTAACCGCGCGCTGGCCGGCCGGTATCCGCTCCGGCGCGGAGTTTCATTTTCCCAGCTTGGAGTAAAGAAAAGCCGGTCCGCAACGGGGGACTGCGGACCGGCTACGGACGCAAAGGTTGGGGGGATCGCGTCCGGGATAAAACTTACGTCGCGTCTACTCGGCCGCGACCAGCCGCACTCTTTGCGTAGGGCCTCCGTCGAAGCCGAGCGAGGCAGCCACCACGGGATGCATGATCCGTCCGTCGCGGACATTCAGTCCGGCGGCGAGGTGCGGATCGTCGTCCAAGGCAGCCAAGCCTCTGTCGGCGAGCTTGATCACGAATGGCAGGGTGGCGTTGTTGAGCGCCTGCGCCGAGGTGACCGGCACCGCGCCAGGCATATTCGCCACGCAGTAATGAATGACGCCGTCGACCTCGAAGGTCGGATCGGCATGGGTCGTCGGCCGCGAGGTCTCGAAGCACCCGCCCTGATCGATCGACACGTCGACCAGCACGGCGCCGCGCTTCATGCGCGGGAGCATATCGCGGGTAACGAGCTTCGGCGCGCTCGCGCCGGCGATCAACACCGCGCCGATCACCACGTCGGCGGCGAGCACCTCGGCCTCGATCGTGTCCATGGTCGAAGCGAGCGTGCGCACCCTGCCCTCGAACAACTCGTCGAGCTGCCGCAGCCGCGGCAGCGAGCGGTCGATGATCGAAACCTCGGCGCCAAGTCCAGCGGCCATGCGCGCGGCATGCGTGCCGACCACGCCGCCGCCAAGCACCACGACCTTGGCCGGCTGGACGCCGGGAACGCCGCCCATCAACACGCCACGCCCGCCGGTGGGGCGGCGCAGCGCAATGGCAGCGGCTTCGATCGACAGACGCCCGGCAACCTCGCTCATCGGCGCGAGCAGCGGCAATCCGCCATTCGCGTCGGTTACCGTCTCATAGGCAATCGCGGTCGCGCCGGAAGCCATCAGGCCGCGGGCCTGCTCCGGGTCCGGGGCAAGATGAAGATAGGTGAAAAGAATTTGGTGCGGCTTGAGCCGGCGATACTCGATCGCCTGCGGCTCCTTGACCTTGACGATCATGTCCGCCTCGGCGAACACGGCCTCCGCCGTTGGCAGGACGCGGGCGCCCGCCTTCTCATAAACCGCGTCTTCGGCAAAGATTCCGGCGCCGGCGCCGGACTGCACGAGGACGTCATGGCCGCGGGCAGTCACCTCGCGAACCGACCCGGGCACAAGCCCGACGCGGAACTCATTGCTCTTGATCTCTGTCGGAACACCGATGCGCATCGCGCCCTCCCTTCCCGGGCCGTTTCCTTGAGCCAAGAATCGCCCAATTCGAGGGAAGAATGCTGGCCTTTTCTGCGGCGTAGAATTATAATTGCGCAGATTTTCTGCGTCTAAATACAATTTTTTCCCTGAAAATGAAGAACCTAGAGCTCGACACGCTGGATCGCGCGATTCTCGGCGCCCTGATGGAGGACGGCCGTCTCACCCAGGTCGAACTCGCTGAGCGCGTGCCGCTCTCCGCGACGGCGATCGCTCGGCGCATCCGCGCGCTCGAGGAGAAGGGGGTAATTCAAGGCTATCAGGTGCGTGTCGACCGGGAATCGCTTGGTCTCGGCATGACGGTGATTGTCCATATCGGCCTCACCAGTCAGAACGAGGATGTGCTCGAAGCATTCGAGCAGGCCGTGTCAAAAGCGGCCTCGGTGGTCTCCTGCCATCTGATGTCCGGGGAGGACGACTATTTGCTCACGGTGATGGCCCGCGATCTCGCCGACTATGAGCGGATTCATAAAGAGCAGCTTGCGCGGCTGCCCGGCGTGGCGCGGCTAAAATCGAGCTTCGTTTTGCGGAAGGTCACTGAAAAGGCGCTGCCCGCTTCATGCTTGCTGCCTTTGCCCCGATCCGAGCGCTGACGCTGACCCACGTCCGTCGAGAGCGACGAGTAGCTTGGAGCGAATTCGCCGGAATCACTCATTCCTTAAGTTCGAGGTGCGACCTACAATCCGAGGGTCCGAAAGGCTGAATAACCGAGCAGATTGGTCCCATCTTCCGCTTTGGACGTGAAACCGCCGTGATGAAGAGTGTCTAACGGCTTCAGCCCGTCACGGTTGCGCCACGTTGTACAGGTTTCTGTCGCCCAAACACTCATCGAAGACCATGTTGAGAGATCTCAGCACCAGCAAAAAGCTATTCCTGCTTTGCAGCGCCTTCGTCATCGCCGTTGCGGTGGCGATCTATAGCCTCGTTGCGGAAAAGCTGATCGCGATCGATTTCGCCCGGAAAGAGCTCGTCGGCGTCCGCTATATCGAGAGCCTTGGCGAGGTTTATGCGGCGCTCCTCTCCGATTCGCTCCATGACGGCGAAGCAACCATAAAAACACTCGCCGACGCTGAAGCTGCGTTCGGGCCAACGCTGCAGACTGCAACGCTGGAAAAGTCGCTGAGGTCGACGCTACGGACGCTTTTTTCGGACCAAGTCAAGGCCAACGCGCGGCCGAAAATCGTCGCTGAAGCGCTGGGCAAATCTAGGGACCTGATCTCTCGTATCGGAGACGATTCCAATCTCGCGCTCGATCCAGATCTCGATAGCTACTATCTGCAAGATACCGTGGTTCGACAAATGCCTCTGCTGCTCGACCGGCTGGGCGAGCTGCGGAGCCAAGCAAGCAATACAGACGCGGCCACGCAGGTAGATAGGACACGCCTCCTTACCCTCACCGCCATGACCCGATCGACGGCAGAGGAGATTGCCAGGAACTTGTCGTCGGCTTACCGGGGGGACGCCGGCGGCGCACTGCGTCGGGGAACCGAAGCGCCGATGGCGGTGATGTTGTCCAGCGTTACCGCCTATCTCGGTGGAGTGGAAGAGAGCTTGGCGCAATCTGGCACGTTCGACCGCACCTCGCTCGAGTTCGACTTTCAGAGCGCGGGGGAGGATACGCTCGCCGCCTGGGCAGGTGGGCTTGTCGAGTTGGAAAGACTTTTGGATCAACGCATCAGCGACCATATGGGTCGGCTCTATCGGAGCCTTCTGATCATGTTGATCCTCACATCCCTCAGCATCCTGTTGGCTATCATCACACATCGACGCATCGTGCATCCGCTCGCGCGGTTCGAGGGTGTGGCGAAGCGGGTTCGGGAGACCAAGGATTACGGCCACCGCGTCAACTACGAGAGCAACGACGAGATCGGGCGCTTGGCGGGCACTTTTGACGAGATGCTAGGTGAGCTCGACCGGGCGCGTGGGCGCGAAGTGGCGGAGCAGGCCGAACGGGCGGCGCGCGAGCGGCTGTCCGTGCTGCTCGATGTCTCTCCGGCAGTCATCTACTGCCGTGTGGCCAGCGGGGACTACAAACCGACTTTCGTGAGCGAAGGAGTCACCAGGTTATTTGGCTGCACGCCGCAAGACTATCTCGACAATCCATATTTATGGCGGGGCCGCGTTCACCCCGAAGACATCCCCCGCATCAACGCTTGGGTCGATCGCATGTTGGACAGCGACAGGCCCCCACTCGATTATCGAATCCGCCGCGCGGACGGCACCTATTTCTGGGTTCAGGACCGGCAGGAACTGGTCCGCAACGCCAAGGGCGAGCCAACCGAGATCGTTGGGTCGTGGACCGACATCACCGAACTGAAGTCAGCAGAGGAAGCGCTTGAGAAGGCCACGCAGGTGGCAATACAGGCAAATGAGGCAAAGAGTGCGTTCCTGGCCAATATGAGCCACGAGATTCGCACGCCGATGAACGCCGTGATCGGCCTCTCGCATCTCGCGCTGAAGACCGACCTCGCACCGCGCCAGCGGGACTATATCTTCAAGATCAAGCACTCCGGGCAACATCTGCTCGGTATCATCAACGACATCCTGGACTTCTCCAAGATCGAGGCTGGCAAGCTCACCGTCGAGACCATCGATTTCGAGTTTGACAAGGTGCTCGAAAACGTCCGCGACCTGATCTCGCAAAAGGCGTCGGCCAAGAAACTTGAACTGATCTTCGACATCGGACCGGAGGTCGGGAGCCACTTCCGGGGCGATCCCTTGCGGCTCGGCCAGATCCTGATCAATTTGTGCAACAACGCCGTCAAATTCACGGAAGTGGGTGAGGTGCTCGTCAAGGCCGAGGTACTCGAAGATGCTGCCGACAGCCAGCTCATTTGCTTCTCGGTGAGCGACACCGGCATCGGTATGACACAGGAACAGATCGGGCATTTGTTCCAAGCCTTCCAGCAGGCGGATGCATCTACTACTCGCAAGTATGGCGGCACAGGGCTCGGGCTTGCCATTTCCAAGCGGCTAGCCGAGTTGATGGGCGGCACTATCGAGGCGACGAGCGAACTCGGCAAGGGCAGCACATTCAAAGTCAGCGTCCGCCTCGGCAAGGCCGCCGCAGCACCGCACCGGCAGTTGATCCAGTCGCATTTGCGTGCGCGCCGTGTTCTGATCATCGACGATAACGAGCACGCAAGACACGTGCTCTCAACGATGCTGCGCACCATGTCTTTCGTCGTGAACGAGGCTACCTCGGGGCAGCAAGGCATTGAGATGGTGCGGTCGGCCGCCAACCGAGGCGAACCCTATGAGATCGCCCTCGTCGACTGGCAAATGCCAGGACTCGATGGCATCGAGACTGGCAGGCGCATCCTCTCGGTGGCGAACAACAATTCACCGCCCCATCTGATCATGGTGACAGCCTATGGGCGTGAGGAGGTGCTGAAGCAGGCTGAGGAGAGCGGCTTTGAGAACGTGCTGATCAAGCCGGTGATGCCATCTATCCTGTTCGATACACTCGTTGCCGTCTTGGGCGACAGCGGCGTGCAGACCGACACCGTACAGGCTGGGCCCTCCTTCAACGTCGATCGGATCCGCAAAGCGCGAATACTGCTCGTCGAGGATAATGAGATTAACCAGGAAGTCGCATTGGGCCAGTTGGAAGATGCCGAGCTCCTGGTCGACTTAGCTGAAAATGGCGAGATCGCTGTCCAAATGGCACGAGAGAACGACTACGACGCCGTTCTGATGGACATGCAGATGCCGGTCATGGACGGCGTGGAGGCGACGAAAATCATTCGGTCCGACGCACGCTTGCAAGGCTTACCCATCATCGCAATGACCGCGAATGCAATGGCGTCGGATCGCGAGTTGTGCCTCGAGGCTGGCATGAACGACCACATCGCCAAGCCCATCGATCCAAGTCAGCTTTTTGGCGTTCTGCTCAGGTGGATTCGCCGTGATGGTGGTGACCGCGATACTGCGACGCCTGGTCACCGAGCGGCCGACGGCGACGGCAGGGTCGAGCTCGCCATTTCCGGCGTTGATGCACAAGCGGGTTTGAGGCGGACCGGGGGTGATCGTTTGCGTTACGAAACATTGTTGCGCAAATTTGCCGATCAGCATTCGGACGCCGTTGCCGACATCAGAGCCGCACTGTCTCGCGCCGATGCCGCTGGTGCCGAACGCACCGCCCACTCTTTGAGGGGGGCCGCCGCCAACCTCGGCGCGACCGCCTTGTCGGAAGCCGCCGGGCGGGTCGAGACTGCGATCCGGAACGGCAACGGCGTGGATGAGGCCGTCAGCGCCCTTTCGGTTGCGCTCGATGAAGTTATTGCCAAACTTTTGGAGGCCCTTCCAAGGGAGGCCTCGGACAACGGCGCTGAGTCGGGCTCTCGCGACCCAACGAGCGTGAGACAGCCCCTCGTCCGTCTCAAGCAACTGCTCGAGTCCGACGATAGCGAAGCGGCCGATTTCATCGTCGATGCTAGATCACACCTGTCGGGTGTGCTCACTCCCGCGGAAATCAAGTCGCTTACCGACAGTGTCGGCAATTTTGACTTTGACGCCGCGCTCAAGTGCCTGTCCACCATCGCGTCGCGGCTATCACTCGACATCAAAGGTGCTTAACGCCCGCGAGCGTGACGTAAGGAAAAGGCGCTGCCGGTCATTACCTTGCCGGGTCGTCCTCTCCCGGAGGAACGTCTTCGAGTGCGCGATAGGCGGCGCCTTCGAGATCCTCGAACTGGCCCGAGCGCAGCGCCCACAGAAACATCGCCAGACCGAGTCCCCCAAGCAAGAGCGCCACGGGCACGAGCCAAGCAAGCGCAGTCATCCTCACCCCCTATTTCGCGAGCCGCGCGGCATTGGCGGTGACCAGGATCGATGAAGTCGACATGACAATGGCGGCGATCAGCGGCGTCACGAAGCCGGCTACGGCAAGCGGCACACAGATGACGTTATAAACTAAGGCCACGGCGAAATTCTGTAGGGCCATGGACCGCGCCCGCTTGCCAACGGCGACCGCCTCGGTGACCGGGGCGAGCCTTTCACCCTGGAACACAAAATCCGCGGTGCGCTGGCTGATATCCGCGGCACTCGACGGCGACATCGAGGCATGCGCCGCTGCCAGCGCCGGCGCATCGTTGAGCCCATCGCCAACCATCAGTACTTTGCGCCCCTCGCGCGCCCGCGCATTGAGCCATGCGATCTTGTCCGCAGGCCTCAGTTCTGCCTGCCAAGCGTCGATACCCGCCTGTCTTGCGACTCTTTCCACGACCTCGGTGCGATCGCCCGAGAGCAGGGCCACGTCGTAGCCCTGCCGCTTCAGCACCCCGACAATTCTTGTCGCATCACTGCGCAAGGTGTCGGCAAAACGAAACCGGACCGGTGACATCCAATCGCGGCGGTACCAGACTTCGCTCTCGCTTCCCGCGCTACTGACGCCGCACCACGCGGCGGCGCCCAGCCTTTCTTCGCCTTGGACGAGAGACCGCTTCAGGCCCTGCCCGGGAACTTCCTCGACGCCGGAAGCAGGCCGCACCTTGCCGAGCCGCTTCTCGGCCGCAACGACGAGCGAGCGCGCGAGCGGATGCTTGCTCGCACATGCAAGTCCTGCCGCGGCCATGAGTGTGTCGTCACAGATAGCATCATCCTGCAAGAGCTCCGGGCGGCCGATCGTGAGCGTTCCGGTCTTGTCGAATACCACCATGTCGGCCTCGGCAATACGCTCAAGCCCATCCGCCGCCTTGACGATGATTCCCTGGCGAAACAGCCGGCTCGCCGCCGCAATCTGCACGGCAGGTACGGCAAGGGCGAGCGCACAGGGGCAGGTGATGATGAGGACTGCAATGGCGTAGGTGAGTGCCGTTTGCCAAGTCGCGCCGAGTGCAAGCCAGCCGAGGAAGGTGGCGAGCCCCAGGCCGTGCACGGCGGGCGCGTAGATCTGTGCCGCCCGGTCCGCGAGCCTGCGATAGCGGGCCCTCCCCTGTTCGGCCGCTTGCATTAGCCGTCCGATCTCGGCGAGGAGCGTGGAGCTATCGGCCGCCTTGACCATGACATGCAGCGGTTGGATCAGATTAATCGTGCCCGCATAAACCTCCTGACCGATCGTTACGCTAAGCGGGGCAGTCTCGCCGGTGATGAGGCTTTGGTCGACCTGCCCCGCCCCTTCAAGCACCACACCGTCAGCGGCAACCCGCTCGCCAACCGCGACCAGAAGATGATCGCCCGGTTTCAGTGCATGCGCCGGTACCGCGCGATGTGCCCCATCTGGCTCGATCACGGTGGCGATCCCACTTTGCAGGCCGAGAAGATTCTGCGCTTCCCCCCGCGCACGCACGCGCAAGGTTTCATCTAGGAAGCGGCCGACCAAAAGGAAGAACAGCAACGAGACCGCGGCATCGAAATAGACCTGCTCGCCGCCGCGCATGGTCTGGTAAAGGCTCATGCCTGTCGCCAGCAGGATCGCGAGCGATATCGGCACGTCCATGTTGAGGCGCCGCGCCTTGAGCGCGCTGAGCGCCGAGGTGAAGAAGGGCTGGCCTGCATAGGCCACGGTCGGCAGCGCGATCAGGGCCGAAATCCATCGAAAAGCGATCGCCAGACTTGCATCCATATCGCTCGCCTCTCCCGACCAGACTGCGATCGAGATCAGCATGATGTTCATGGCGGCGAAGCCCGACACGGCGACGCAACGCAAGAGATAGCTCTGCCGCGCTGTGTCCTTGTCCTGCTTGGCCGCTTCGATCGGCGCGGCGGCGAAGCCGGCAGCTTTTAGCGCATCGATAAAGTCGGCGGCGCCGGCCAGCGCCGGATCATAAGCAATACTCACCCGCTTTGCGGATAGCGATGCGCGCGCCGTTTCCACGCCCGGCACTTTGAGCACGGCACGCTCCACCGATCGGAGACAGCCACCGCAATGCATGTTCTCGATGGCCAAGGTCATGCTGGTGCTTGGCCGCAGCACCGGAGCGTGCGCCTCCGTGGCAAGCCGTTCGGCCGTCGCGTGCATCGTCATGGCGCGCCCGCGACGTGAAGGCGCCGCTTGAGCCGGTAGGCAGTCTCGCCGCCCTCATCCTTATGGCGAGAGGCGGCAGAGACCACCCACAAGCCTTGCGGCAGCGCGATCGCGGCAGAGTAGCGGCCTTCCGAGACCTCTTTGAGAATAAGGCGGCGATCATCCTTGTCCGTGGTTGGCCGGGCGAGTTCCACGGCGACATCAAGGCCCGTCACCGCTGCTCCCGCGCTATCCGCGAAGCGAAGAGTGAGCGTCCCGCGGCGGTATTCGATCTCGGTCTGCCAGCCCCGCTCGGCCTGCAGGTCATCGGCCTGGATCGTCTGATTGTAGTTTAGCCCTTTCTGATAGGGTTTCGACGTATCTCCGCCACTGAAGGTCACCACCGCGAAATAGACGAAGATGGCGTTAGCCAGCATCATCACACCGAAAAAAGCGACGAGACCCGCGAGCACGTGCCGCCCTTGAACAGTGCGCGCCGTCATCGCTCCGGCCCTTGGAACAGCGCGCCGTGCTCTGCGCTCGACGCGCCGTCGGCGCTGGTGACCACGAAGGAGAACCCGGTCGCCGGGTCTTCCAGCGCAGCGACGGTCGCCTTGTCGAGCGCCACATAGGCTCGAACGGCTTCGAGCCCGTCCGCCGGCACGCTGATCAGGGGCTGCACCTGCTTCTCATGTCCGATCACGCTCACCATGGGTCCAGGAAGACCTTGCACCGCAATGGTGAAGTCGCGCGGTTCGTAGGCCTTGTTCAGGATTTTGATCGTATAGCCGTTACGCAGACCGCCATCCGACAGCTTGACGTAGATCGGATTGCGATCGTGCAACACACTGACCTCGAGGTCTGGCCGCAGCAAAAGAGCCGTCAACATGATCAGGCCGACCACGGCCATCGCCCCGGCGTAGATCAACACCCTCGACCGCAGGAAATTGATCGGGGCCATGTCCTGCCCGCTGGATTCCAGATGGCGCACCGTGTCGTAAGAGATCAGCGAGCGTGGCCTGCCGATTTTGTCCATGATCTCGTTACAGGCATCGATGCAGAGCGCGCATTGGATGCATTCGAGCTGGGAGCCGTTGCGAATGTCGATGCCGGTGGGGCACACCGCCACGCATTGCCGGCAATCGATGCAATCGCCCCTCCCCTCCCAGGACTGTCCCGCCTTGTGCGGTCCGCGCGGCTCGCCGCGCCAGTCACGATAGGAGATCAGCAGCGACTCGCGGTCCACCATCGCGCCCTGAATACGCGGCCAGGGACACATATAGATGCAGACCTGCTCGCGGGCGAGGCCACCGAGCAAATAGGTGGTGGCGGTGAAGATGCCGATGAACATGTAAGCGATCATCGGCGCTTCGAAGGTTACGAGCTGGCGCGCCAAGGTCGGCGCGTCGGCGAAATAGAACACCCAGGCGCCGCCGGTCGCCACCGCGATCAGCAGCCAGGTGGAATGGGTCGCGCCCTTGCGCCACAAGGTCTCGAACGACCAGGGGTTCTTATCGAGCCGGATGCGCTGATTGCGGTCGCCTTGGAAGAAGCGCTCGACCGCGATCATCAAATCCGTCCACACCGTCTGCGGACAGGCATAGCCGCACCAGACGCGCCCGGCGATAGCCGTGAAAAGAAACAGTCCGAGCGCCGCCAGCACCAGCAAGCCGGTGATGTAGTAGAATTCCTGCGGCCAAATCTCGAGAAAGAAGAAAAAGAATCGCCGCGACGGGAAATCGATCAGCACAGCTTGATCGGGCATGTAGGGACCGCGGTCCCAGCGGATCCACGGCACCAGATAATAGATCGACAAGGTCACGGCCATGACGATCCACTTGATGCTGCGGAACGTGCCATGCGCGCGTTTGGGGTAAATCTTCTCTCGCGGCGCATAAAGCGAGCCGCCGCCGCGCTCGATGGTCGGCGCTTCGCTCCGCTGAACGCCCGGGGCAGCCTCGACGAAATTGGCGATGCCGCACCCGCACTCCGGTACTCCTGCTACGCGAATCTCTGCGGCCGACATTCTCTTTGAGCCTCGTTACTGGCCCCCGCCCAGCGAATGGACGTAGATGGCAAGCTCCTTGATCGTCTCGGAGTCCAGCCGATGCGCCCAGGCGGGCATCACGCCGGCTCGGCCGACGCGGATACTGCTGGCGACGGTGGCCTTATGACCGCCATAAAGCCAAAGCTCATCGGTCAGGTCTGGTGTGCCGAGCGCTGGGTCTCCCTTCCCTTGCGGACCATGGCACGGCGCACAAGTGGCCACGAAAGTCTGGGCCCCCCGCGCGGCCGCTTCTTGATCCTCGGTACGGCCCGAGAGTGAGAGAACATATTCCGACACGTCGCCGATCTGCGGCTCAGTCAGCACGCCGGTCTGGCCGAACCCTGGCATTTGCGTGCCGGCACCGCGCGTCTTGGGATCGTCGGCGCGAATGCCATGCAGGATGGTACGCTGAATGTCGTCGAGCGTTCCGCCCCATAGCCAGGAATCGTCGCGCAGATTCGGATATCCGAACGCGCCCTGTGCGCCGCGGCCATGACATGACGCGCAATTGTCGCCAAACGTCGCCTCGCCGCCGGCAAGGGCGAAGCGAAGCAACTCGGGATCCTCGTTGATCGTCGCGAGATCGCTTTGCGCGATCTTGTCCCGGTATTCGGCCTTCGCCGCTTTTGCCGCCTCGATCTGCCCGGCCACCTTCTGGCGCTGACTATAGCCGAGAAAACCCTTGGTGTAGCTCGCCACCAACGGCCACGCGGGCATCAACAGCCAATATCCGATGGCCCACACGATCGTCGCGTAGAACACATAGAGCCACCATTTGGGCAGCGGCTTATTCAGCTCGCGAATGCCGTCCCATTCATGGCCCGTCGTTTCGACACCGGTCTCGCTGTCGCGCTCGTGGCTGGCCATGGCGCTAGTCGTCTTTCTCTTCGTCAGGCGGGGGGTCCTTCTCCAGAGGGAGCCTTGCGGCGTCCTCGAAGCGCTTCTTGTTACCGGGCCAGAACGCGTAAACGAGCACGCCGATAAACAGCGCCACGAACAAAAGAAGCGCCGCCACTTGGGTGATCGTCGATACTTGCTCGTAGGTCATGACTCTTTCACCGCAGATTGGGGCCCGCCGCGTCGAAGCTCGCGAAATCGACGAGGGTGCCCAGCATTTGCAGATAGGCGATCAGTGCATCGAGCTCGGAGACGAAGCTCGGATCGCCGTCGAATCGTCTCACCTGCGCCTTCGGATAGCGCGCGAGGAACTCCTTGATAGCTTCGGCATTGGGATCGGCCTGGCGCTCAAGATCGGCCTTGGCGTGAGCGATCATCTCGTCGCTATATGGCACGCCCACGGCGCGCAGTGTCTTCAGGTTGTCGGCGATGCCAGCATAGTCGAGCTCGCGCTGGGCGAGGAACGGATAGCCCGGCATGATCGACTCCGGCACGATCGAGCGCGGATCGATCATATGCGCCACGTGCCACTCGTCGGAATATTTGCCACCGACGCGGGCGAGGTCCGGGCCGGTGCGCTTCGATCCCCACTGGAATGGATGGTCGTACATGCTCTCGGCGGCGAGGCTGTAATGCCCGTAGCGCTCGACCTCATCGCGCAAGCTACGCACCATCTGGCTATGGCAGGTGTAGCAGCCCTCGCGGATATAAATGTCGCGGCCGGCCAGCTCGAGCGGCGTGTACGGGCGCATGCCTTGCACCTTCTCGATGGTCGAGGAGAGCCAAAACAGCGGCGCAATCTCGAACAGGCCACCGATGGCGACGACCACAAGGATCCCGAGCAAAAGCAGGATCGAGCTCTTTTCGAGGACCTGATGCTTGGACCAATCCATAGGGCCTTTCCTACTCGGCAGCCACGGGACGGAACTCGGGCGCCGCGGCGATGCGCGGCTGTTCGGCGGCGTCCACCGGCTCGTCGCCCCTGATGGTCCGCCAAATATTGTAGACCATGAGCAGCGCGCCGATGACGAACAGCAAGCCGCCCAACGCGCGGATCACATAGAAGGGATGCATCGCCTCGACCGTCTCGACGAAGGAATATTCGAGGAAGCCGAGCGAGTCGTAGGCGCGCCACATCAGCCCTTGCAGGATGCCGGAGACCCACATCGCGGTGATGTAGAGCAGAATGCCCAAGGTCGAGATCCAGAAATGCCACTCGACTAGACGCTGCGAGTAGAGTGCCTTGCGATGCCAGAGCCACGGCACCAGGCAATAGACGGCACCGAAAGTGATGAAGGCGACCCAGCCCAGCGCGCCGGAATGGACGTGGCCGATGGTCCAGTCGGTGTAATGCGACAATGCGTTGACCGACTTGATGCTCATCAGCGGCCCCTCGAACGTGGCCATGCCGTAGAAGGCGACCGCCACGACGAGCATGCGGATGACAGGATCGGTCCTGAGCTTGTCCCAAGCGCCCGACAAGGTCATCAGTCCGTTGATCATGCCGCCCCAGGACGGCATCCACAGCATGATCGAGAAGGTCATGCCGAGCGTTTGCGCCCAGTCGGGCAGCGCCGTGTAGTGCAGATGGTGCGGGCCCGCCCAGATATAGAGGAAGATCAACGACCAGAAATGTACGATGGAGAGGCGGTAGGAGTAGATCGGGCGCTCGGCGCGCTTCGGTACGAAGTAATACATCATGCCGAGAAAGCCCGCGGTAAGGAAGAATCCGACCGCGTTGTGGCCGTACCACCATTGCGTCATGGCGTCCTGCACGCCTGAATAGGCAATGTAGCTCTTCGAGCCGAGCAGCGATAACGGCACCGCCAGATTGTTGACGATGTGCAGCATGGCGATGGTGACGATGAAGGCGAGGTAGAACCAGTTCGCCACATAGATATGCGGCTCGCGTCTTTTGGCGAGCGTGCCGACAAAGACGAGGAAATAGACGACCCAGACGGCGGTGAGCCAAAGGTCGACGTACCATTCAGGCTCGGCATATTCCTTCGACTGGGTGACGCCGAGCACATAGCCACTCGCGGCAAGTACGATGAACAGCTGATAGCCCCAGAACACGAACCAAGGCGACCAGTATCCGGCCAGCCGCGCGCGGCTCGTGCGCTGCACCACATATAATGAGGTGGCGATCAGTGCGTTGCCGCCGAAAGCGAAGATCACGGCCGAGGTATGCACCGGCCGTAGCCGCCCGAAATTGGTCCAGGGCAGATCGAAATTGAGCGCCGGAAAGGCGAGCTGCCAGGCGATCAGATCGCCGGCCAGGAAGCCTACGACTCCCCAGAAAACCGTCGCGATGACGCCTGCGCGGATCACGCCGTCCGAGTAGCCGGCTTCAGTCCTGGAGTCTGCCCGCTCGACGACCTGGGTTAGGATGTAGAGGAAAGAGAGCCCCGCCGCGCCGAGCAGCAGGCAGCCGTGAAACTTCATGGCGGGGTCCTTTCCCGCCAAGGCCAAGATCAAGCCGACCAAGGCCAAAACGCCAGAAGCGGCGAGCGCCATGAAGTCGGAAAACGCCTTCCATTCCTCGCGCTCGAAGGTCGCTGCCATGATGGTCCCTTTCCGGGGCACCTTGGGCAACGCGGCTGCTAAGAACCTTGACCGGGATCAAAACGAGCGCCCATTGCCACATAGGTCGCAACCCACGATGTCATTCGCGGCGGGCACCCCATGGACATCCTAGAACTGCAGAGGGCTGCGGGCCATATTGACGAAAATCAAGGCCGTTCTCTCTCCCAGATATAGCTATTGAGGCGAGTACAGGCGGCATCATAGCCACCATCCGGCTGCCCGCTAAGGGGAGGCAGGATGACGAATCGAAAACTCGCCGATATCGTCAAATGTCAGCGGTTACTTACACTTGAGCAGCACGAATCGGTGCAGCAAGCCTGCCGCTGCATGTGGGAGTGCGATGCCGGGACGGTGCTTGTCGTTGATGGCGACCAACAATTGATCGGCATTTTCACCGGTCGTGACGCGGTCCGCACTCTTGCCGAAGGCAAGAGCGCCAAAACGACTCAGCTGATGCATGCGATGACGCCCAATCCAATCACCGCCTCTCCAGATAGCCGCGCTATTGATGCCCTAAGGGAGATGAACAATCACGGCTTCCGGCATCTTCCGGTGGTTGAAGAGGGGAGGATTTGCGGCGTTGTCTCGCGCGGTGATTTTATGGGAATGGAAATAGATCGCTTGGACGACGAAATGCACCTATGGGAATTCATACGCTAGTGACCCTGCGATGCAGATTCGCAAAGTTTAGCCATAACCGAACAAAAGCGACTGCCCTGTCCTTAGGAGGAGTCTCTTGAACGTCCTGATTGCGTATGGAACAACCGAGGGGCAGACAAGGAAGATCGCCAAATGGACGGCGGATCACATTCGCGAGCTAGGGCACTTGGCGGAACTCTGCGATAGCGCTGCGTTCGCCTCGGACTTGGATCTCGAGACCTTCGACGCTTTCATCCTCGCTGCATCAGTGCATCAGGGGTACCATCAAGAAACAATCACTAACTTCATAATCGCGCACCGCAAGCTATTGGATATCAGACCCGCTGCTTTAATATCCGTCAGCCTTTCGGCGGTGCTGGAGGGCGAAAAAGCAGAAGCGCAAAAATACGTGGACGATCTTGTCGCTACGACGGGGTGGCGCCCTCGCATGACGCTCCTGCTTGGCGGCGCACTACGGTTTGCTGAATATGACTACTTCCAAGAACAGATCATAAAATTGCTTGTCATGAAGCGCGGCCACGCTGCGAAAGCTGGATCGGACCGTGAGTTCACGGACTGGCAAGCTCTTGCCGGCTTTTTGGATCGTTTTCTAGCGGTCGCGTAGCACATCCGCTCGCCGACCTCCGCTTCTAAACGGCCGGTCAGACATAGAAGTCGCCAGGGAGAACACCTTTACCCCCTTGCTGGCGTACGCTCAGAATCTCTTAATGTGGCACTCAGGTATTTTTCATGTACTCGTCATGCGGTTTCCGTCCCCCCGCTAAACTACCCGTCAGTAAGCTCACTGAAGGAGACGATCATGAAAGAGTGGCTGAAACCCGAGATCACCGAGTCCGAGGCTGGCATGGAAGTGACGAGCTATCTGCCTGCCGAGCTCGACCGCGCGTAATCAACGCGTCCATCTGACAAATTTTTGCTTTGGAAAATGGCGGCCCCCGCTTTCGTGGGGACCGCCGATGCTGTGGGTAGGCTATTGCTGGCACTGGAAAGCCAAGCCCTGATCGCAATAAAGGGCTAATTCTGGAACCGGCTGGCCTGAAAACGCGACTGCCGGTCTGTCGGTTTATCAAGCTGGATTTACCTGGCTCGAAAATACTCCCACCGGGAAAGTCTCGAGAATCTCAGCCAATTCGACCGCTTCGCCCGTTATAGATCGGCCGGTGAGGATGTCGCGCAGCGTCTGATTGGCGAATGACTTCGGCAGCCGGACGATTGTATCCCCCCACCGCGACCTCGGCACTAGAGGCCCATCCTGGCCCTCAAGCAATTCCAGGCATAGGCGCGGCGCGATGACCACAACGGCGCTGCTTGCCAGCAGCCGCGCAAATGCCACAGCATGGTCCGCCGCTGGACCCTCGATTTGCACCGGCAAATAGTCTCCCTCACTGAAGATGTTCCTGGCCGTCTTCCGGAGGTCCAGTCCAGCCTTGAGCAGACGCATCTTGATTGCGCCATCACGCCAGTTGACAACCAAGTCCTCGGTCAGTGCCTCCCCAGCCTTCTTTAGTTCGCTGCGGCGGGTATCAAAATCGACGGGCCGGCGATTGTCGGGATCGACGAGGCTGAAATCCCAGAACTCGGTGCCTTGGTAAATGTCGGGAACACCCGGCGCGGTGAGCTTGATCGCCGTCTGCGCCAGGCTGTTGAGGGCGCCTGCAACGAAAATTGGCTGGCAGAAGGCGACGAAGTCTCGCAAGAAAGCTCGCGCACGTGTGGGGTCTAACGCGGCCGTTGTAAACGCTCGGACCGCTTCCTCATAATCTTCGTTCTGGCCCGTCCAGCTGGTATGGACTTTGGCTTCGCGCACAGCCTTGAGCATGAACTCCGCCATGCGGTCGGAAAGTGCGGACAGTCCCTGCCCGTCCTCGAGCTTCAGATCGAGCGGCCAAGCGCCGGCAAGCGCCTGATAGAACATCCACTCGGTCTCTGGCTCCGGCACGATCAAGCCCCCGCAGTCGGAATGCAGTTCAGCTGTGAGACCAGCCCAGCGATGCACGGCGTTCCCCCATGCATCCGGCATCTCGCTTAGAGCATAGAGACGCGCGCGCGCGTCCTCGCCACGCTTGGTGTCGTGGGTCGCGGTCGCAGAAAGTCCGGCTGCCTGCCGTTGCTGGCGCCGTTCCATCGCCTCATGAAACGCGGCCACCGGCCCACCGAACTGGTCGGGCTCCCCACCGACTTCATTGAGAGCGATCAGCCGGTTGTAACGGTAGAAGACCGTGTCCTCGACGGCCTTTGCCATCACTGGACCGGAGGTTTGCTGGAGACGCGTAGCGAATTCGAGGGCCGCGCCCTGATCTTCGGGAGCCTCGAAATCGAGCGTAAGGACGCGCCCGAGGAAGTCTATCGCGTCCTCGTCCTCAACCTCGCGTGTGGCTTTGGCAGACGCTAGGGTCGAGTCGAGCGTCGCCCTGTCCTTCTCTTGGGCGCCTGAAATGTCGATATAGGTACGATAGACCGGAAGCGCGGCGATCAACTCGATGGTCGCGCGCCGCAATGTGTCGGTTCCAAAGTCGCGGGTCGAGAGGTGCCGCGTGGCAAGCGCACCAGCCAAATCTTTGAGGCGGTCGAGCTCACCTGCGAGGTTGCGCGTTAACATGCGGCGCTTGGTCTCCACGACGAGACTTCGATAGGCAACATCCTCGCCCAAGAACCGGTCATAGGCGCGGGTCATCGCGTCTGTTCCGCGCGCATCCACAAACAGGCCGGCGAGCGCTCTGATGAACTCGTATCCAGTGGTTCCCGCCACGGGCCAGTCGGCACGGAGTTCCTCATCCGGACCTAAAATCTTCTCCACCAGCAGATAAAGGGGCTCATTCTCGCCGACGGTCTTCTGGAGCCGCTCGAGATAGGCCTTGGGATCTGCCAGACCATCGACATGGTCGAGCCTAAGCCCCTGAATGCTGCCTTTCTCAATCAGCTCCCCGAGCTTTGCGTGAATTTCATCGAACACCCTCTGGCTCTCGACCTTGATTCCGACGAGATCGAAAATTTCGAAAAAGCGGCGATAAGTCAGCGTCTCGCGCGCAGCGCGCCAATGCGTAAGGCGCCAGCATTGTGCCTCATGCAGCTCATGCAACAGATCGATGTTCTCTATGAGAGCGGATATGGCCGCATCGAGAGCCTTGCGAAAGCCCGGCTGCCGAGCAGCGGCCGCGAGCTCAATTTTGAGCTCGGGCGCTGTTTCGGGCGTCGCCACCGCAAAGCGTCGCGCCAATTCGACGAAATCCTCGCTCTCGCCCCGCATGAGGACGTGGCCGTAGGAAGGCGGCGTGAGCGGAAGTTTGAGCGTGCCATAGGTGAAGGTCAGACCGCCGTCCTCCTCGTCGAAACTAAGGTCGAACTCTCCCTTCTCAAGCACATTGCCGTAGGACCTAGCGAGCGCAGGCACGAGAAGCTTCGGCGCGCTCCAATCGTTATCGAAGAATTGCGCATATTCGCTGGCCTGCCCCCATTCGAGCACATCGCGCCAGAACGGGTTGCGGGGCGAGGCGCTCATATGGTTCGGCACGAAATCGAGGATTAGGCCCAAGCCCTCGGCTCGAAAAGCTGCTTCCATTCGCGCGAAGTCCTCCTCCCCGCCGAGGCTTTTGTCGAAGGCCCGCGGGTCGGTCACATCGTATCCGTGGGTCGAACCGGGCTCGGCTTGGAAGATCGGCGATCCGTAGACGTGGCTGATGCCGAGACTTGCGAAGTAAGGCGCAAGCCCTGCGGCTCGCGCGAAGGTCATCCCGTTGCGGTATTGCAGTCGATAGGTGGCTGCGGGGAGGTTCATGACGGCGTCGGCCGCTCTTCGGAAATAACCGCAGTCACGGCTCGGAACAGGTCGGTCTTGGCAAGTTGTGCGAGGTCGAGCGGAAGCTTGCGGCGCCAATTGGGGTATTCGTCGACGGTGCCGGGAAGATTGGCTTGATCCTCAACGCCGGCCAAGTCCTCAAGCTGGACCGCGATCAAGCGCGACGCCGCTTTGGCAAGCATCGCATGCGCGGCGGCACAAATCGCGGGGGGAAGCTCTTCGGGACACGGCTCCTCCCGGGCCAAGACCAATTCGAATGCAGGAGGCAGAACCTCCGCATGTTTGAGCGCCGCCAGCAAGAGCAAGCGATCCTGGGCCCTCGCTTCACGAAGCTCCGCCGCCTTTTCGCTCGAGTACCAGCCTAGCCGCTCGCGCTCGCCAATATCGACCCCAGCCCACCAGCCTCGCAACGTGGGCAAATCGTGGGTCGATAGGCAAGCGAGAGCACGATGCGAATAGGCACCAGGCGCGCGGAACCAGCCGTTCTGCTCCCGCTCGAAGTAGAACACGCGATAGCCTTGGATTTCCGCTTCATGCATCACTTCGCGAAATCCAACCGGCACGGTGCCGAGATCCTCGCCGATGACGATGGTCCGGCGCGATTGGGAGATTTCGGCGAGAACCCGGAGCATGTCGGCGAGCGGGTAGCTGAGATACGCGCCTTCCTTTGCTTCGGCTTCCTTGGGGATAAGAAACAGCCGAGCAAGCCCCATCGCATGATCGATGCGCACCGCGCCCGCCGAACGCATCAACTCGTCGAGCACGAGCTTCAAGGGCTCGAAGTCGCGATCGGCCAACCCAATGGGTGAGAGTGGCGCGAGTCCCCAGTCCTGACCCGCGTCGTTGAACATATCGGGTGGGCAGCCGAGGCGCGCGCCAGCAACCACCGTGTCCGGGTCCGACCATGTTTCGGCACCGTCCGGCGCTACGCCGACCGCCAGATCGAGATAGAGTCCTATACGCATGCCCGCGGCCCTCGCCCGGTTCTGCGCCTCTCTGAGCTGGATCTCCGCAACCCATTGCAACCATCTGTGAAAATCAATGCGGCCTAAATTCTCGCGCGCGAAACGCTTCACCTCGGCGCTGTCGATTCTGCGGTATGGTTCCGGCCAACCATGCCAGCCCCCATGATAACCTCCCGCAACAAGATGTTCGGAGAGAGCTTCGTAGAGTGCAAAAGACTCGAGCGCATCGCCACGCGACGCGCAGAACTCTTCGAACCCGCTCTTTCTCTTGCCACCGAACCGGACAAATTCATGATGGATTCGTTCTAAGGCCACCAATTTGAGCCGCGCAACTCCGGCGTATTCGACCAGGCTTGCTTCGCGCAAGCTCTCAAGCCGCGTTTCGTCGACCGTGACATCGGGATTGAGAGCGTCGATCGAGATGTACAGTGGATTTAAGAAGCGCCGGCTCGAAGGCGAATAGGGGCTGTAGCGCGAAGGATCCGCCAGGAACAAGGCATGAAGCGGGTTTACGCCGACAAAATCGGCGCCGGCCGCCGCGGCAAGCTCAGCAAGTTGCGCCAGATCTCCGAAATCGCCGATGCCCCAATTGCGCGATGACCTGATACCGTAAAGCTGACAGGTAACGCCCCAGACGCGGGCATTGGCCAGCCAATCCGGCATGAAACATCGCGCCGCAAACGTTACGTCTTCGTCCTTATGGTCAGGCGCGGAAGCAAGTGATCGCTCGATTTCTTCTGCGCTGCCTGCCTTCACGCCGAGGGCGTTAAGCAGTCCCCGCTTGCTTGCATCGCTGACAATCCGCTCTTCGCCTTGTTCGTTCATATAGGTCGAGCCGATGCCATAGGCCTGGGCCAACCGATCGAGACCATCGCTCATGAAAGAGGCCGCGGTGCGCCGCTCTCACGCAATTTGACCACCACCGACCACGGCGCAAAAGTGCCGGACCGCAGGCGCGCGTCGCATCCCAGCGCTGACTCATAAAGAAGCAATCCTGCTTCCGAGGCCTGCTGAGCGACAATCTCGGGCACCTGCCAAGCATCGTCTTGGAGGTTCGCATAGAGCATGAGGGTTCCGCCGTCGCCGAGCCGCCACTGCACGGCAAACCCACGCTCGCAAGCGAGGAAAATGTTGCCGGCGTTGCCCTGGATTCCCTTGAGCCGCGGAGCGATCTCTCGCCGCCGAATGTCCAACAGGCGCCCTATGCGTTCGAGGCGCTCGGCACCAACCGGCCCCGCAACCTTGCGCCAATCGAGTTTGCAGGCCTGAAAAGTTGTCTCGGCGTTTGGATCGGGAATTTTCTCCCGGCTCTTCGCGTCCTGAAAGCTTTGCCAACGGCGAAACTCGTTACGCCGGCCCTCGCGTACTTTCCGGCCGAGTTCGCCATGGAAATCGGTGAAGTAGTAAAAGGGCCGCGTCTCGCCCCACTCTTCGCCCATGAAGAGCAACGGGATTTGCGGGCTCAGCAGCAGGACGGCCGTCAGGGCCTCGATCGCCTCGGGAGGCGCCAACGCAGCCAGACGTTCGCCAAGCGCGCGATTGCCCACCTGATCGTGGTTCTGCAGAAAATTGATGAAGGCGGTCGGGGGCAGATCCGCGCTCGGCTCGCCCCGGTTTGCGCCGTCGCGATACGCCGACGATTCACCCTGATAGACATAGCCCTCGGCGAGGGCCCGAGCCATCATGCCGGCTGGATCGCCGATGTAATCCTTGTAGTAACCGTCGGATTCGCGCGTCGCTATGACGTGAGCGGCATGGTGAAAGTCATCATTCCACTCTCCGTCATAATATCTTGGCTCGTCACCTCCGCGCTCGAGCAATCCCACGACGTTGCGATCGTCCTCGGTCGTCAAATGAACGTAACGGTCCCGGCTGCGTTTCCGGACCTCCAGCGCCAGCTCTTCAAGCAGCGAAGGCTCCGAGGTGTCATGGATCTGGTCGATGGCATCCAAACGCAAACCGTCGAAGCAAAACTCTTCAATCCAATAGCAGGCATTCTCGACGAAGAACCTTCTGACAGGATCGCGATCGTAGGCTATGGCCGCGCCCCATGGGGTATGCCGCTCGGGATGGAAAAAATTGGGAGCGTAGCTGTTCAAATAATTTCCGTCGGGCCCGAAGTGGTTATAGACGACGTCGAGCAGGACCATGAGGCCACGCGCATGCGCCGCGTCGATCAGCTTCTTGAGCGCCTCGGGCCCGCCATAGACGTTGTGGGGCGCGTAAAGCAGCACGCCGTCATAGCCCCAGCCCCTGTTCCCAGAGAACTGAGCCACGGGCATGAGTTCTATCGCCGTGACGCCAAGCTCGACGAGGTCGTCGAGCTTGCGCGCGATGCCCGCGAAAGTCCCTTCCGGCGTGAAAGTCCCGGTATGCAGCTCGTAGATGATCGCTTCCTCCCAAGCGCGTCCCTCCCAATTGCCGCTCCGCCACTCATAGGCCTTTGGATCGATAAGCAGGGAAGGTCCATGCGTGCCATGCTGCTGGGCGCGTGCCGCCGGATCCGGCACATTCATGCCGTTGGGAAGGTGATAGACATAAGGCTCGCCGACCTTGATCAGGTCCGTCGCGAGCTCGAACCAACCATCCGGCGAGCGTGCCATTGGTTCGGCCGGCCCGCCTTCGCCCGCGCGAAGCGATACGGCTTCGAGCGCCGGCGCCCATAAGCGGAATCGCGCGCCGCCGTCGGGAAGAATCTCGGCGCCCCAGCTTCGCTCGAAGGCGTAGCGCGAACCCATCAGCGCACCCCCTCGTACAACAGTAGCGTGCGCGCCGGTAGCGCGACCACAGCGCTTGGTTCGGCGACAGGTTCATCCGGCTCGACCAGCCCGCGCGCCGTATCCACGAGAAGGCGCCAGCCGTTGATGCCGGGCGGCGCCACGATCCGGAAATCAAGCTCCTCGAAATGCGAGTTCGCTAAGATCAAAAGAGGCAAGTCTTCCGTCCCGCACAGCATTAGGCCAATGCTCTTGGAGAGGCCGTTGTTCCAATCCTCAGGCTCCATCTCATTTCCATCGGGCCTTATCCATGCGACGTTCTTCTTGCCATCGTCGGAGAGTTGTTCTCCGTGCAGAAACCGAGTTTGCCGCAGAAGGCGAAGACGCTTACGCAAGCCAACCAGTCTACGCGTGAAATCCAAGAACGCCTCGTTGCGTTCGCCGATACCGCTCCAGTCGACCCAGGAGATTTCGTTGTCTTGGCAATAGGCGTTGTTATTGCCACGCTGCGTGCGGCCAACTTCGTCGCCCATGAGGATCATCGGCGTTCCCTGCGACACAAGCAGGCTAGCCATCAGATTGCGTCGCATCCGATCGCGCAGATTCTGGATCTTGGGGTCGTTGGTGAGGCCTTTCTGACCGCAGTTCCAACTCCGATTGTCGTCATGTCCGTCCTTGTTGCCTTCGCCATTGGCTTCGTTGTGTTTGCGGTTGTAGGAGAACACGTCCATCAGCGTGAAGCCGTCGTGGGCGGTGACGAAATTGACGCTCGACCAAGGGCGGCGGCCACGCTTGTCGAAAAGGTCGGCCGAACCCAAGAGATCACGGGCGAAGGCCGGAACGAATCCTGCATCGGCGCGCCAGTAGCTGCGCACGGTGTCGCGGTAACGGCCATTCCATTCGGCCCAACCAGGCGGAAAGCCACCCAGCCGATAGCCCCCCTCCCCGATGTCCCAGGGCTCGGCAATGAGCTTCATCGGCGACAGTGCCGGATCCTGAAGCACGGCATCGAAGAAGCGAGCGTTGACCTCGAACTTCCTGTATTCGCGGCCGAGAGAGCTAGCCAGATCGAACCGAAAGCCGTCGACATGGCACTCCTCCGCCCAATAGCGAAGGGAGTCCATGATCATCTGCAGGACGCGGGGATGGAACTGATTGATGGTGTTGCCGCAGCCGGTCGTGTCGAAATAGTAGCGCTTGTCGTCGGCGAGCATGTAGTAGCTCGCATTGTCGATGCCGCGGAACGATAGGGTTGGGCCGAGTTGGTTACCCTCGGCGGTATGGTTATAGACGACGTCGAGAATGACCTCGATCCCGGCCGCGTGCAGGTGGTGCACCATATGGCGGAACTCGCTGAGATCGCCGTCCGGGGAGACATAACGTGGGGCCGCCGCGAAAAACCCGATCGTGTTGTAGCCCCAGTAATTCGTAAGTCCGCGCTCGACGAGATAGCGGTCGTCGAAGAACGCCTGCACGGGCATGAGCTCGATCGCGGTCACGCCGAGCTTGACCAGATGCTCGATGACGCTTGGGTGCGCAAGCCCCGCGAAGGTGCCCCGGAGCGGCTCGGGCACATCGGGGTGAAGCGCGGTCATGCCCTTGACTTGAGCCTCGTAAATCACCGTCTCCGCCCAGTGAATGCGCGGCCGCTTTTCGTCCTTCCACGGCTGTGCCAGCTTCCAGCCGCTGCCGATATCGACCACCGCGCATTTCGGCATGAAGGGCGCGGAGTCGCGTTCGTCGAAGGATAGATCGGCCTCCTTCGCGCCGATACGATATCCGAACAGCGCGTCGTTCCACGTGAGCTGGCCATGCAGCTGCTTCGCGTACGGGTCGATGAGAAGTTTGTTGGGATTGAAGCGGTGACCCTCCGCCGGCGCGTAAGGTCCGTGGACACGAAGACCGTAAAGCTGGCCGGGTTGCAGGCCCTTGATGTAGCCGTGATAGACCTCGTTGGTATATTCGGGCAGTCTGACTCTCGCCGTCTCGCGAACTCCATCGGCATCGAACAGGCAGACCTCGACCGCCTCCGCGTACTCGGAGAAGACAGCAAAATTCACGCCGCGTCCGTCATAGGTCGCCCCCTTGGGGTAGGGCAGCCCCGCCTCTACCTTCCACACGCTGCGGCCGCCATCAATCGCCAGCATGCTCAAGCACGACCGTCGCGAGCGGCGGGAGGGTCAGCTCGAGTGAAAAAGGCTGGCCATGCCAAGATGTTTCCTGAGCCTCAACGCTGCCGAGATTTCCGACATTGGTGCCGCCATAAGCGGCGCTGTCGGTGTTGAGCCGTTCTCGCCAGCGGCCACGTTCCGGCACGCCGAGGTGGAACCCCTGCCTCACCACCGGCGTGAAGTTGCAGACAACGACCATTGGGGCGTCACTCACTTCGCCTCGGCGAAGATAGGACAGAACACTTTGACCGGAGTCTTCCGCATCGATCCATTGGAAACCGCGCGGCTCGCAGTCGAACCGGTGCAACGCCGGACACGAACGATATAGCCCATTGAGGTCGCGCACGAGGCTATGCACACCGCGATGGGACGGGTCGGCGAAAAGGTGCCAGTCGAGGCTCTGATCGTGATTCCATTCCCGTTCCTGTGCGAACTCACCGCCCATGAATAGGAGCTTCTTGCCTGGATGGGTCCACATGAATGCAAGATAGGCCCGAAGATTCGCAAACTTTTGCCAGCGGTCCCCGGGCATTTTGCCGAGTAGTGAACCTTTGCCGTGCACCACCTCGTCATGGCTCAGTGGCAGAACGAAGTTCTCGGAAAAAGCGTAGATCAGGCCGAAGGTCAGCTGATTGTGGTGGTGAGAGCGATGCACCGGATCGCGCGACATATAGGCAAGCGTATCGTGCATCCAGCCCATGTTCCATTTGTAGCCGAAGCCAAGGCCACCATGCTCAACCGGCCGCGATACTTGGGGCCACGCTGTCGACTCCTCGGCAATCGTAATCGTACCAGAAACATCGCCGTAAACCCGCTCGTTCAGGCCTTGCAGGAAACGAACCGCCTCGAGATTCTCGCGTCCACCGTGGATATTCGGCATCCACTCTCCGGGCTCGCGGCTGTAGTCGAGATAGAGCATCGAAGCGACAGCGTCGACCCTAAGTCCGTCCACATGGTAGCGGTTCAACCAAAACAGGGCATTGGCCTGGAGGAAGTTCGACACTTCGCGCCGGCCGAAATTGTAGATTAGCGTATTCCAGTCTTTGTGAAATCCGAGCCGCGGATCCTCGTGCTCGTAGAGCGCGGTGCCATCGAAACGCACAAGACCATGGGGGTCGCTCGGAAAATGCGCTGGCACCCAGTCGATGAGGACGCCGATGCCCTTCTGATGGCAGCGGTCGACGAATCTGGCGAAGGCCTCCGGCGGACCGAAGCGTGAAGTCGGGCTGAACAGACCGAGAGGCTGATAACCCCAAGAGCCCGAGAACGGATGCTCGCTGATCGGCAGGAGCTCGATATGGCTAAAGCCGAGGTCGGTAATGTAGGGGATGAGAGAGTCGGCCAGAGTGTCGTAATCGAGAAAGCTGTCATGCTCGCCGCGCCGCCACGAACCGAGATGCACCTCATAAATCGAGATGGGCGCCGAACGGTCCTGGGCGGCTCCCCTCCTTTGCATCCAGGCATCGTCTCCCCAATCGTGGCGCGGAAGTCCGTGCACGCGAGAGGCCGTGGAGGGCGATACCTCCTGCTCAAGTGCGACCGGGTCGGACTTCAGGGGCAGCAGCTCGCCGTCACGACCGAGAATTTCGAATTTATAGAGGGCGCCGGACTTGAGGACCGGGATGAAAAGCTCCCAAATACCCGCCTCATGGCGCTTGCGCATTGGGTGCCGACGGCCGTCCCACCCGTTGAAATCTCCGACGACGCTCACACGCTGGGCATTGGGCGCCCAGACGGCGAAGACTACGCCTTCAATCCCCTCATGCACGGTGGGATGAGCGCCGAGCTTCTCGTAAAGGCGCCGGTGCGTTCCCTCGGCCAACAGGTGCAAATCGATATCGCCGAGAACCGGCATGAAGCGGTAGGGGTCCCCTCCCTCCCACTCGGCACCCGCGCTCCGAAATCTAAGTCTGTAAGAGGTGTCGACTGGGCACCCTATGGCGCCAGCAAAAAACCCGGCGTGATGAATTTTCTCCAAAGAGCCAAGCAGGCGCCCCATCTCGTCAATCGCGTCAACTTCTTCGGCTTCCGGTGCAAAGACTCTGATGGAGAAGCCATCCGCGTTGCGATGCGGCCCGAGAATTGCGAAAGGATCGCCATGCCGTCCGGCGACGATCGCCTCGATAGCCGCCGCATCAGGTCCGTCACCCGCGCTCGCCTTCGGCTTTTTGAGCGCTCCCGTCATGACTTCGGGACTCCCCCGTCTGCGAGTAAATCGAGTACGCCGCGCACCGGAATTGGGAGCCAGGCCGGCCGGTTGGCGCTCTCATAGGCGATCTCGTAGAAGGCCTTTTGCAGCAGGAACAAATCGAGCAGTCCCGGTCCGCTCCGGTCGTCGGAACCTGCCAACTCCGGCAAAGTTGCAAAATAGACTTCCAGAAGTTCTCGGGTCGCGCGATCGCGCCAAGCGCCGGCAGCTAGGGTGATCCGTTCGGGCACCTCGCCGGCACGTGAGGCGAAACGCTCGATCGCGGCGGACGCCGCGTAGTCAAGCGAGCGCAATATGCCAGCGACATCGCGCAACGGCGAACTCTTTTCGCGACGCTCGGCCAAGGGCCGCGCCGGTTCGCCCTCGAAATCGACGATCATCACATCGTCTTGGGCAATGAGAACTTGGCCGAGGTGATAATCGCCATGAATCCGGGTTTTGAGTCCGACGGGCGAGCACTGGCTTATCGCTTCGATCCGGGCGCGGACGTCGTCCCGCGCGTCGAGCAGACGCGACACCAGCTGTTCGGTTTGACCCGAGAAGCCAGTCAGGCCGCGTTCGAGCTCGTTCAAGACATGTTCGGCCTCTCGACGCACAGTCTCGGACCATAACGCGACGTCGGCCTCTGTCAGCGGCTCTGAGGCGAAGTCGGGCTCGGAGGTCGGCGTGGCAAAAGCACGGTGGAGCTCTGCCGTGCGCCGACCGAGTCGCGCAGCCAGATCGAGCGGGAATACATAGAGGTCCTCCCCGGAGTCCTGGGTTTCCTCCACATCTTCCCCGAGAAGCATCAGATCTTCGAGCTTACGCTCGAGTCCTTCGACGATCGCATTCCAGGCATCGCCTTGGTTTGGGACGAAAGCGAAGGCAATCGCCAAGGTTGAACGATCCCCGTCAGCAGGAACGTCCTCGACCGCGCCGAGAAATTCCGGCGTGTTGGGAAATCCTGCCACTTCGGTCAGAAAGCGGGCCACCTCTAGCTCGGGCTGAGCGCCGGGGCGAATCCGGCGGTAGATCTTCAGCATTATGCGCTCGTCGATAATTACCGAGACGTTGCTCTGCTCCGCACCGACCGGACGGATTTGTGCTTCCGAACTTATCGCAGGCCAGTTCGGACCTGGCGAGAACTCGATCTGACCCTCCGGCGTCGCAGCCGACCTACCCTCGCCCAAAGCTCGCGCGAAATCGCGGACGAAATCCGCGTCGTAGCAACCATCGAGAAGCGCGCCGACCCGCGCGCCCGACCGTACGCGGCACAGTGTGAAGCCAAGAAGCGGCGCTCCTGCACGCAGATACTCACTGCCCCATTGCACCGAGAGCGGTAGGAAATAGCGTTGCGTATCGCCGCCCGGCAGCAATATGTCGGAAAGTGTCAGCGGATAGCTGACCGCGCCCTCGAGCGTGGCACGCGGGTTCAGTTCGAAGCGAGCGAAATGGGCGTCCTTAGCCCCGAACCATCTCTGGCGGAAGAAGAAGTCCGGCAGAACTTCGCGTTCCAGGCGCGCTCGCTGCGCGCCGGAGAAGATGCTCGCCCAGCCGTCCGAGGCGATCAACGTGATAAAATCGGGGGCGACCTCAGGCGCGGGCACATGCCAACGGGGCTGCGCCTCCTCGGTCTCGAGCACAAACCAATAGAATCCGTAAGCCGGCAGCGTCAGCATGTAAGGAAGCTCGCCGATCGGAGGAAAGGCGGAATTACCGGTGAGTTCGACCGGCACGGCACCGGCATAAGCTCGCAAATCGAGCTCTACGGCCTGCGCCGAGCGCGCCAAGTTAAACACGCAAAGCAATTTCTCACCCTCGTGTTCCCGCATGTAAGCGAGCACTTTGCGATTGCGGGGATAGAGGAATTCAAGCGTGCCGCGACCGAACGCCGGGTGCGTCTTCCGGACCCGAATCATGCGCGTCATCCAGTTGAGTAGGGAGGACGGGTCGCGCTGTTGCGCCTCCACGTTGATGGCTTGGTAGCCGTAATTTGCGTCCATGACCGGCGGCAGATAGAGGCGCTGGGGATCGGCGCGTGAGAAGCCGCCATTGCGGTCGGCCGACCACTGCATCGGCGTACGCACGCCGTCCCGGTCGCCGAGGTAGTAATTGTCGCCCATGCCAAGTTCGTCACCGTAATAGAGGACAGGCGTCCCCGGCATCGAAAGCAAGAGCGCATTCATCAATTCGATTTTGCGGCGATCATTGTCGAGCAGCGGCGCAAGCCGGCGACGGATTCCGAGGTTGAGCCTGGCGCGGCTGTCGGTCGCGTAAGTGCGCCACAGATAATCGCGCTCGTCGTCCGTCACCATCTCCAATGTGAGTTCGTCATGATTGCGCAAGAAAAGCGCCCATTGACACTGGTCGGGGATTTGCGGCGTCTGCCGCAAGATGTCGGTGAT
>DATICH010000208.1:0-20229 GCA_035456885.1 Methyloceanibacter sp. | reverse complement strand
GCTCCGAGCTTTTGGCGCATGCCCATGTGAGCAAGGCCTGGCCTTTCGAGGAAGCTCGGAAAGTCTTGAGCCGGCTGAAGCGCATTCCAAAGCCGACCGGCGCCATCATTTTCGAAACAGGCTATGGGCCGTCTGGTCTGCCGCATATCGGCACGTTCGGCGAGGTCGTGCGCACGACCATGGTGCGCCACGCCTTCCGCGTGCTCACCGAGGACAAGATTCCGACCCGGCTGATCTGCTTCTCCGACGACATGGACGGGTTGCGCAAGGTGCCGGACAACATCCCCAACAAGGAGATGGTAGCCGAGCATCTCGGCAAGCCGCTGACCCAGGTGCCGGACCCGTTCGGCGACCACCAGAGCTTCGGCCATCACAACAATGCAAGGCTCAGGGCGTTTCTCGATACGTTTGGCTTCGACTACGAGTTTCTCTCGGCCACCGACTGCTACATCTCCGGCCGTTTCGATGTCGCTTTGCTCAAGGTGCTGGAAAAATACGACGCGGTTCGCGACGTGATCTTACCCACCTTGGGGCCGGAGCGGCGCGCCACCTATAGCCCCTTCCTGCCGATCTCGCCGACCACCGGCAAGGTGCTGCAGGTGCCGATCGTCGATCGCGATGTCGCGGGAGGCACCATCCTCTACAAGGACCCCGACACCGGCAAGCTCACCCAGGTGCCGGTGACCCGCGGCCATTGCAAGCTGCAATGGAAGGCGGATTGGGCGATGCGCTGGGCGGCACTCGGCATCGACTATGAGATGGCGGGCAAGGACCTGATCGATTCGGTGCGCCTCTCCGGCCATATCTGCCGCATTCTCGGTGCGCAGCAGCCGGAAGGCTTCATCTACGAACTGTTTCTCGACGAGAAGGGTGAGAAGATCTCGAAGTCGCGCGGCAACGGCCTCACCATCGAGGAGTGGCTGGCTTATGCCACGCCCGAAAGTCTCGCACTCTATATGTATCAGAGCCCGCGCAAGGCGAAGCGCCTCTATTTCGATGTGATCCCACGCGCGGTCGACGAATATGTGGGACATCTCGCCGCCTTCCCGAAGGAAGAGCCGGCGGCCAAGCTGATGAACCCGGTTTGGCATATCCATCAAGGTGAGCCGCCCGAGGCCGAGCTGCCGATCAGCTTCGCGCTGCTGCTGAACTTGGCGAGCGCGTCGAATTCGGAAGATCGCGACGTATTGTGGGGCTTCATCCGCCGCTACGCGCCCGAGGCCACGCCCGAGCAACATCCGCTGCTCGATCAACTCGTCGGCTACGCCATTCGCTATTTCCACGATTTCGTGAAGCCGGCGAAGCGTTATCGCGCGCCAAGCGAGAAGGAGCGAGCAGCGCTCGCCGACCTCGATCAGCGTCTTGCCAAGCTGCCGAAGGGTCTGCTTGCCGAACAAATTCAGGCCGAGGTCTACGTGGTCGGCAAGGAGCGAGGCTTCGAGCCGCTGCGCGACTGGTTCGCGGCGCTCTATGAGGTGCTGCTCGGCCAGACGCAAGGTCCGCGCTTCGGCTCGTTCGTCGAGCTTTACGGCATCGAGGAAACCCGCGCGCTGATCCGAAGGGCGCTAGAGGGAACGCTTCTCGGCGATTAATGCATTGGACCATAAGCACTAATCTCCCCTCCCCAATGGAACAATCACGCGCCCCGCGGGTTGATCTTTCTGAACGGTCCAGCGCGCAACGATGATCGCGGGCGGGCCGCCCTTCCCTTAGAGGGAAGGTTCCCTGCAAAAATGCTTCAGGAGGACATCCATGAAACGCGCAACTATTGCCGCGCTCGCAATTCTTTGCAGCACAAGCTTCGCATTTGCCGGCGGGGGCGCGCCGGTTCCCGAGGGCTCGCAGAAGGATCCGCCTTCGGGACGCCCGGGCAAGGTCTTGAGCGAGGCCGAGTGCACCAAGGCCTGGGAGACGGCGGGTCCCGATGGCGACACGCTGTCCAAGGACAAGGCCACGCCGTATGTCCTGAACTTCCAGATGGTCGACACGTCGAGCGACGCCAAGATTTCGCAGGAGGAATGGAAAGCGGGCTGTGAAAAGGGTTGGGTGAGCGCAGACGCCGCCACCGCCAATGACATGAAGGGTACGCCCGCCGAGCCGGACATGATGGACAAAAAGTCGTCGACTGAATAACGGCGCCCCACGAGAACGACGCGACGGCGAAGCGGTCTGGGCCACGCCCAGGCCGCTTCTTTCGTGGTCGCCGCTTGCCGGCCTAGCGGCGATTGGCACGACTGTTGCTGAAATCCCTACGAGCGGCAGCGATGAAATTCGCGAGTCGCTGCCGGGGCACGCGATGTTATCTGCCCCATCGGCTGCGTTGCGCCTTTGGAGTGGGCGGCGAGTGATGAAAATTCGTGCAGGCTACCGCATCGCCTATGACTGCCTGCAGCCGACGCCGATGATCCTCACCTTGAGCGTTCATCCTAGCCGGCGGTCCGACCTGATCACCCCGGACCGGCTGACCGTTCATCCCTTCGTTCCGGTCACCGAATATTGCGACAGCTTCGGCAATATCTGTCATGTGATTCGCGCGCCGCAGGGCCGAATCGCCTTGTCCTCCAACTTTCTCATCGAAGACAATGGCGAGGCCGACGACGTGGCGCCGCTCGCATCGCAAACCCCGCTCGACACGCTTCCCGTCGATACGCTGGTCTATCTGCTCGGCAGCCGCTATTGCGAGACCGACCGTCTGTCGGACTTGGCCTGGTCGAAATTCGGCAAGATGCGCAAGGGCTGGGGACTGGTTCAGGCCATCTGCGACTTCGTGAATGAGCATGTGCGATTCGGTTACGAGCATGCGCAGGTCGGCAAGACCGCGTTCGACACCTATGTGGAGGGGCGCGGCGTGTGCCGGGATTTCGCCCATCTCGCCATCACGCTGTGCCGCTGCATGAACGTGCCGGCGCGCTATTGCACCGGCTATCTCGGCGATATCCGCGTACCGCCCGAGGATTATCCGATGGATTTCAGTGCGTGGTTTGAAGCCTTTCTCGGCGGCCGCTGGTATGCCTTCGACGCGAGGCACAACATTCCGCGTATCGGCCGCATTCTCATCGCCCGCGGACGCGACGCCACCGACGTCGCGATCAGCACTTCGTTCGGGCCTTGCACGCTCGCGCAGTTCGAGGTGGTCACCGACGAGGTGACCGAAGCGGAGACGGTGGTCTCCTAGCCCAAGAAATTGGCGAATTCCGGCCGATTTGCTAGCGCGCGCAGGCGTGCCTTTGGGAACCTGAGACCCCGGCTCGCGGTTTTCCTCTCGAGGGGTTTTCGGATCGCAAGTTCGAAAAACCACAGGAGAGATGCGAAATGACCCGTTCAGGAACCTGGTTCGCAAGCGCCGCAATGATCGCGCTGACGGTCGGCGTGACTTCGCGCGCCGACATTCCAACCCAAAGAGAGAGTCCGTTGCCGCCCGAAAGCATCATCGTGGCTGCCGACGATAGCGCGCCTGCGGCCGGCCAGACGGAGGAGAATGCGGCGGATTCCGCCAAGATGGGCAAGGAGGAAGGTACGCATCAGGGCGCCCAGCTCGGTGCGACGCCTGAGTACGACACCGATAAGATCGATCAGCCCGAACGCAGAAATCCGACCACCGGCGACGACGGCGCCACGCCGCAATAAGGCGATCAGTTCGATTACTGCGAGGCCCAGACGATGCGCGCCATCCAGTCGATGCGGTCGACGGGAAACACGAGATTGGGATGGGCGGGATTGAAAGAGGCAAGCTCGATCGTCTTGGCGGTGCGCCGCACCAGGATCTTCGCCATCACCTCGCCGTCGGTGGTGCGCAGAACCACGCGATCGCCTTTGCGCGGCGCGGAGTTCGGCGAGACGATGAGCAGGTCGCCGTCGCGATAAAGCGGTTCCATGGAGTCGCCGGTCACTTCGAGTGCATAGGCATTTTCGTCATCCACTCTGGGGAAGCGAATCTGGTCCCAGCCTTGACCTACGGGGAAGCCGCCGTCGTCGAAGAAGCCGCCGGCGCCGGCCTGGGTGAAGCCGATCAGCGGAATGGGCTGGACCATGCTTCTGGCGCCGCGGGGCGTCGTGGTGACGAGCGCGGTGAAGTCCTCGAACGAGGCCCCGGTCGCTTCGAGCACCTTGGCGATGCTTTCGGTGGTGGGCCAGCGAGGGCGGCCTTCGCCGGTAAACCGCTTCGACTTATTGAATGCGGTGGAGTCGAGCCCAGCGCGCTTGGCAAGGCCGGATGGGGACAAATTATAGCGCCGCGCCAGCGCGTCGATGGCGTTCCAGACCCGGTTATGGGTGAGCCTGTTCACGGGTTCTCGGCCCCGTCGCCCGAAGCGGCGAATCGGAATTTATGCCTAATGTAGGAATTATTGGCTGATCTGCGCCGTTTGTCCACCCCGTTTCAGACTGCACGATGCCGTACGGTCGGCATATGGGCCGGGGGGCGAACCAACTCCCGGACGTCCCGCGCCCTACCAACATAGAGGTAAGTGCCAATCTCTGTTGGAGGGGGTTATGGACTGCATCGTCGAAGCGAAGAAGTTCATCCAGCGCGCGCGGGAAGCCTCCCACCGGGAGGTAATCGACCAGGATCTTGAGATGGCCGAGTGGTATCTCAACGAGGCCCTCAAGGAACGGGACGAGACGCAACACAATGGGCGGCAAAAAAAGAGCGAGCCGAGGAAGCCGGCCTAGGCCAAGTTCGCGCTTGCTTGTTGCGGAATGAGGCTCCGGCTAGTCTCCGCCGTGAGCCATGGCGGAGCCCGTCTATAAAGTCCTGAGCGAGGCTGCCTTCGCGGAGGCGGCGCGCGACGGACATTTCCCGGGCTCCACCGACGACATCAGAGACGGCTTCATTCATCTCTCCGCCGCGCATCAGCTCGCAGGCACGCTCGCCGAGCATTTCGCCGGGCAGGATGGGCTCGTGCTGCTGGCCCTCGATCCCGACCGGCTCGGGCTTAAGCTGAAATGGGAGGTTTCGCGCGGCGGCGATCGCTTCCCGCATCTTTACGCGCCGCTCGATCTTGCCGCGCTGCTTTGGGCGGAGCGGCTACCGCTCGGGGGCGATGGACGTCATATCCTGCCTGAAGGAGCGTACGCATGAACGCGCTGTTCGGCTTGGGGCAGAGCCTGTTGCTCGCGCTGCCGCCGGAGCGCGCGCACGAGCTCGCCATCAAGAGCCTCGAGCTCGGGCTCTATCCTCGCGCCGAGGGGCCGGACGACAAACGCCTGGCGCAGCATCTGTTCGGACTCGATATTCCCAATCCGGTCGGCATGGCCGCGGGCTTCGACAAAAATGCCCGCGTGCCGCGCGAGCTCTTGGCGATGGGCTTCGGCTTCGTCGAGGTGGGCACCTTGACCCCGCGCGCGCAAAGCGGCAATCCGCCCCCGCGCATGTTCCGCTCGCTTGCCGACCGCGCCGTGATCAACCGGCTCGGCTTCAACAATGAGGGCCAGGCTGCGGCGCTCGAACGGCTCAAGCAACGGCCGGCGGGAATTGTCGGCGTCAATCTCGGCGCGGGGCGGACCAGCCCGGACCGCATCGCCGATTACGCCGAGGGCATCGCCCGCATGGCGCAAGCGGCAAGCTATGTCACCATCAATATTTCCTCGCCGAACACGCCGGGCTTGCGCGACCTCCAGGCGCCGGAAGCGCTCGCCGCCTTGCTCGAACGGGTGCAGGCGGCACGTGCGGCCGCGCCGCGAAAGCCGCCGCTCTTGGTGAAGCTCGCCCCGGACCTGGCCGAGGACGATGTCCCCGAAGTGGTGCGCGTCATTCTGTCGAACAGTGCGGACGGGATCATCGTGTCGAACACCACGCTCGCCCGCGACGGGTTGCGCGACCGGAGCTTCGCCAAGGAGTCCGGCGGCCTCTCCGGGCGGCCGCTATTCGCGCGGTCGACGCGCATGCTCGCCCGTGTCTATCGGCTCACCGACGGCAAGCTGCCTTTGATCGGAGTGGGTGGAGTCGACAGCGGCGAGACGGCGCTGGCCAAGATCGAGGCCGGCGCTTCGCTGGTTCAGCTCTATACCGGGCTCGTGTTCGAGGGGCCCGGCCTGATCGGCCGCATCAAGCAGGCGCTGGTCGCGGCGATGGAGCAGGAGGGATGCAGCTCGCTCGCGCCGCTGATCGGGCGGCGCGCCGATGCGTGGGCGGAACGCGCGCCATGACCGTGACCATCTATCACAATTCGCGCTGCGCGAAGTCGCGCGCCACACTGCAACTGCTGGAGTCGCGCGGCATCAAGCCCAACATCGTCGACTACCTGCAGGCGCCGCCGTCCGCAGCGGAGCTCAAGGCGATTCTCAAGAAGCTCGGGATCAAGCCGCGCGATCTCTTGCGCAAGGGCGAGCCGCGCTACGCGGAGCTTGGCCTGAAGCATCGCCAACTCGACGACGATGCGCTGATCGCGCTGATGGTGGAACACCCGATCTTGATCGAGCGGCCGATCGTCGTGGCTGCCGGCAAGGCCGCCATCGGCCGCCCACCCGAGCAGGTTCTCGAAATCCTCTAGGCTTCGCCCTTGCGGGTCGGGTCGATCAATTCGCCGCCGCCGCTGCGGCCGAGCGCCTTGAACACGCGCACCACCAGCCAGACCGGAAAGACGATCACCGCGCCGAGCAGGAAATAGCGGAAGGCCTTCTCCACGGCGGCAAAGCCCATGTCATAAATGCGCTGGACCAGCCGCTGGAGGCTCTCGATGATCTCGAACGGGCTGAAGCCGAGCGCCGCCAGCACGACCCCCACGATCAGCGAAAGAATCGCCAGCCTGGTCAGCACCAGCGCCGGATTGCCGCCAAAGAACCGTTCCATCTATCCGCTCTCCCTTGCCTCCAAGAGGCGCGCCATAAAGACTCGAGAGCTTCGAGTCGAATTACGCCAGAATTGGTGCGAAGGGATGCGAAGGTCAAGCGCAAGGTCATGCGCACGAGCGAAAAGCTGAAATTGGCGCCGGCGCCAAGTCCAGGCCTGCCCGAGCCTTTTGCCGGCTGGTTCAAGGCCCGCGGCTGGCGCCCGCACAGCCATCAGCTCGAGCTGCTGGAGCATGCCAGCGCGGGGCGCGACGCCCTGCTGATCGCGCCGACCGGCGGCGGCAAGACCCTGGCCGGCTTCCTGCCGAGCCTCGTGGATTTGGCGCAGCGTCCGGCGAAGCGGAAGCCTGAGCGCGCTATCCACACGCTTTATGTGTCGCCGCTAAAGGCGCTTGCGGTGGATATCGCCCGCAACCTGGCGGCGCCCGTCGAGGAGATGGACCTGCCGATCCGGCTGGAGACGCGTACCGGCGATACGCCGCAAGCCCGCCGCGCGCGCCAGCGCATCGCGCCGCCGGATATCCTGCTCACCACGCCTGAGCAGATCGCGCTGATGCTGTCGCATAAAGGCGCGGCGGAGCTGTTCGGCTCGCTCAAATTCGTGATTCTCGACGAGCTGCACGCGCTCGCGACGAGCAAGCGCGGCGATCTGCTGGCGCTCGATCTTGCGCGACTCCGCGCGCATGCGCCGGGCCTGGCGGCAATCGGCCTCTCGGCAACCGTGGCGCGGCCCTACGAGCTTGCGGCCTTCCTCGTGCCGCATCGGGGGCGCGCGACGACGCGGCTCGCCGAGATCGTCACGGCGGCGGAGGGCGCGCGCGCCGACATTTCCATTCTCAAATCCGACGCCGAGCTGCCGTGGGCCGGTCATTCGGCACGCTATGCGCTGCCGGAAATCTATGAAGCGATCAAATCGCACCGTATGTCGCTGGTGTTCGTCAATACGCGCTCACAGGCCGAGATGTTGTTCCACGAGCTGTGGCGCTACAACGACGATAACCTGCCCATCGCGCTGCATCACGGTTCGCTCGACGTGGCACAGCGCCGGAAGGTGGAGGCGGCGATGGTGCAGGGCAAGCTCCGCGCCGTGATCTGCACCTCGACGCTCGATCTCGGCATCGACTGGGGCGACGTCGATCTCGTCATCAATGTCGGCGCGCCGAAAGGCGCGAGCCGGCTGGCCCAGCGCATCGGCCGCGCCAATCACCGGCTCGACGAGCCGTCGAAGGCGCTGCTGGTGCCGGCCAACCGCTTCGAGGTGATCGAGTGCCAGGCGGCGCTCGAAGCTGCGGCGGAGGGCGCGCAGGATACGCCGCCGATGCGGCCCGGCGCGCTCGACGTGCTGGCGCAGCATGTGTTGGGCACGGCTTGTGCCGCGCCGTTCGATCCAGATCAGCTTTATCGCGAGGTGACGAGTGCCGCGCCCTATCAGGGACTGTTGCGCGAAGGCTTCGACCAGGTGGTGCAATTCGTGGCGACCGGGGGCTATGCGCTCGCCAATTACGAGCGCTACGCCAAGCTGAAGCGGACGCCGGAGGGCCATTGGCGCGTGGCCCATCCGCGCGTCGCGCAGCAATACCGGCTCAATGTCGGCACCATCGTCGAGGCGCCGATGGTCCGGGTGCGGCTGGCGCGGCGCAAAGGCGGGGCGCTCAAGCCGTCAAGCGTGCTGGCGCCGGGCCGCCTGCTCGGCGAGGTCGAGGAATATTTCATCGAGCAGCTTACCCCCGGCGATAGTTTCGTGTTCGCCGGCGAAGTGCTGCGTTTCGAAGCTTTGCGGGAGACCGACGCCATCGTCACCCGCGCGCATGCGACGGAGCCGAAAGTGCCGGCCTATGAGGGCGGCAAGTTCCCGCTCTCGACCTATCTCGCCGAGCGTGTGCGCAATCTGCTCGCCGCCCGCGGGGCATGGCCGAGACTCCCCGATCAGGTCTCGGACTGGCTCCGGCTGCAAGCCGAGTATTCCGTCGTGCCCAGTCCGGAAGAGGTGCTGATCGAAACTTTCCCGCGCGGCAGCAGGCATTATCTCGTCTGCTACCCGTTCGAGGGGCGGATCGCGCATCAAAGTCTCGGCATGTTGCTGACGCGGCGGTTGGAGCGGGCCGGAGCCTCCCCGCTCGGCTTCGTCGCCAACGAATATGCGCTCGCCATCTGGGGGTTGAACGATATGGGCGAGATGGTGCGTTCCGGCCGGCTCGATCTCGCGCAACTGTTCGATGAGGACATGCTCGGCGACGATCTCGATGCCTGGCTCGCCGAGTCGAGCCTGATGAAACGCTCTTTCCGAGTCTGCGCCATCATCTCCGGTTTGATCGAACGCCGTCACCCCGGACAGGAGAAGACCGGTCGGCAGATGACGGTGTCTTCCGACCTGATCTACGACGTGCTGCGTCAGCACGAGCCGAACCACATTTTGCTGAAGGCGGCGTTCGCCGACGCCGCGACCGGCTTGATCGATGTCGGCCGCCTCGGAAATTTCTTGAAGCGAATCAATGGGCGAATCAGGCATATTGCCTTGCGGCAGGTTTCGCCGCTTGCTGTGCCGGTGATGCTCGAAATCGGACGCGAGAGCGTGCCCGGGGAGGCGAGCGAGGTCTTGTTGCGTGAGACGGTCGAAGAGCTCATCGCGGAGGCCTTAAGCGGACATGCTCAACGCCAAACCTGATCTCATGCCGGAAAGCGCACCCTCGCTTCGTTCGCATGTCAGCGTCTCTGGCCATGAGATGCGCCCGCTGGCAGCCGGCGCGCTCTATTGGGAAGCCAAAGATACATTGCTGGTCGCCGATCTCCATCTGGAGAAGGGCGCCGCATATGCTGCACTCGGCATGCTGCTGCCACCCTACGACACGCGCACCACATTGGAGCGGCTGGCCAAGGCGATCCACGCCGTCGATCCGTCGCGGGTGGTGGCGCTCGGCGACAGCTTTCACCGCGCAGAGTCCGCGCGGCATCTCGATGCGGGCGATCTCGATTTTCTGCTCAAGCTGCAGCGGGGCCGCGAGTGGTACTGGATCTGCGGCAATCACGATCCGCATCTGCCCGCATTGATCGGCGGCACGGTCTGCGCCACGCTCACCATCTGCGGACTCACCTTGCGGCACGAGCCGTCGCCCGCGCCATCGGCGCGGGAGATCGCCGGCCATCTTCACCCGGTCGCCCGCATCGCGCGGCGCGGCGCCGTGATCCGCCGTCGCTGCTTCGCCACGGACGGCAACCGGCTGGTCATGCCGGCTTTCGGCGCCTATGCCGGCGGACTCAACGTGCTCGATGAGGCGTTCGGGCCGCTATTTCTCCGGCATCGGCTCGAGGCCTGGATGATGGGCCGCGCCCAAGTCTATCCGGTGCTCGGCAGCCTGCTCTTACCCGACTAGGCTATTCGCGGCGGAAGGCGAACCAACCGGCGAGGCCCGTCAGCACCGCCACCAGCACCGCCAGCAGCCCATAGAGCAACGGGTGGGCGAAGGCCAGCACGTAGATCGTGCGCTCGAAGCCGGCCTTGCTCACTTCGAGCGTGCTCAGGCTCTTGCTGATCAGTTCGCCATCCCGGAACAGATAGACGTCGGCGGTGTAGCGGCCGATCGGAACGTTCACCGGCAGCGCCACGGTCGCGCGGAACAGGCTGCGACCGACGAAGGCAACGCCGTCATCGAGTTCCTGGAACAGTCTCTGCTGCTTTTTCAGCCGGATCATGGCCGAGCGGAACTGCGCTTCCTTGACCTCGTCGTTGGGCGGCTGGCCGAAATCGAGATTGGCGATGCCGATGCCGAGCTCCTTCAAGGTCTGGTCGGAGGCAATTGCGCGAAATGGCCGCGTGGAGAGCGCGGCATAAAAGCCGGGGACGGCAGGAAAGACATGACCGGGGGTATTGACCCAGATGCCGAACACGCGCTCCTTGCGGCGCACGACGAGGGGCTGGGAGGGCGAGCGGATCACGGTGATCACATCATAGGTTCCGGTGTCCGGCGCTTCGGTCTGGCTGAAGTCGATGCTGCCATAGATGAGAATCTCGATGCCGGTGAAGTTCGACTGGATGGAGATCTCGCGAGTGGAGAGTTCAGCCTGAAGTTCCTCCTTTGAGGTCGGGGGAATGGTCGCGGGCGCGGCCTTGGCCGGCAGCGGCACGAGTCCGAGCAAAGTGAGGATGATGAGCGCCTGTCGCATCATGCCCCCGCCACCAGTGGTGAGATGCTGTAGAGCTCGTCCGGTCTGAGCAAGAGATCGAACAGAAGGCGGATGGCGACCGCGAGCACCATCAACGCGAGCAAGGCGCGCAACTGCTCGCCGCGCAGCTTCTGCCCGGCTCTGACTCCGAACTGGCCGCCGACCACGCCGCCCGCGGCGAGAATGAAGGCAAGCACCACGTCGAGCGTCTGGTTGAAGGTCGCGTGCAACACGCTGACCACGGCGGTGACGAAGATGATCTGAAAGATCGAAGTGCCGATCACGACATTGGTCGGCATGCGCAACAGGTAGATCATCACCGGCACCATGATGAAGCCGCCGCCGACACCGAGGAAGGCCGTGAGCAGACCGACGACCCAACCGATCACTAGCGGGGGGATGGCGCTGATATAAAGACGCGAGCGCGGAAAGCGCAGCTTGAGGGGCAGGCGGTGAACCCAATTGTGCTGGCCCGGCTTTCGTACCGAGGCCGGCTTGCCTCTGCGCGTGCGGCGAATGGCGCGAAGGCTTTCGGCAAGCATCAGGGCGCCGACCGCGCCGAGCAGCGCGACGTAAGTCAATGAGATGATGAGTCCGGCTTGTCCGGCCTCGCGCAGGATCTTGAGCAGGATCACGCCGATCAGCGCGCCAGCCACGCCGCCGACGATTAGCACGGCGCCCATGCGGAAATCGATGTTGTCGCGCCGCCACTGGGCGAGCGCCCCCGATACGGAGGTGGCGACGATCTGGTTGGCGCCGGTGGCGACGGCAATCGAGGCGGGAATGCCCGAGAACATCAGGAAGGGCGTGAGGAGGAAGCCGCCGCCCACCCCAAACATGCCGGAGAGGAAGCCTACCGCCGCGCCGAGACCCAGCATGAGTACCAGGTTCACCGAGATCTCGGCTATTGGCAGGTAGACCTGGAACATTGAGGTTAGAGGCCGGCAATCAGAAGTCTGAAGTCAGAAGCCAGAAAGCCAGAATTCGGTGGCTCTGGCCACCCCCTCCGGCACCAGATTTTTGACTTCAGGTTTCTGAATTCTGCCTTGCGGCGTCAGCTGGAAAGGCGCTGGAGCTTGGCAACGAGCAGCGCGGAGACCGTGCCCGTCTCTTCCAACCCATTCTTGCGCTCAAAGCTCTTGATCGCCTCGCGCGTGCGGGCCCCCATCAGGCCGTCGGCCGGGCCGACGTCATAGCCGAGCTGATTGAGGAGCGTTTGTGCGCGGCTCACCAGTCCAGTGTCGGTGGTGGGCGAGGCGTCGGCCCATTCTTCGAGCTCCGGCACCTCATTGGCTTCCGGGGCGGTTGGCTTTGCGGTCCATGCGGCCACGGCCTGTTCGGCTTCGGTGAGAGCCGCGGAATCGAGCCTCAGCTTGAGGAGCTCGCTCCGCTTGGCAGCTTCGGCATCGCCCGCGGCGGCGGCAAGCGCGAACCATCGATAGGCTTGCGCCGGGTCCTTTGGCATGCCGAGGCCGTGCTCGGTCAGGATACCGAGATTGAACTGGCTGTCGGCGAGGCCGTAGGCGGCGGCTTCCGCGTACCATTTGGCTGCGAGCGCATAGTCGGGGTTGCCGGTCTCGCGGCCGCTCAGACTGACGGCCAAATTGTGCATGGCCTTGACGTTGCCCTTCTCGGCGGCGGCTTGATACCAGGACCACGCGCGACCGATATCTTTGGCTACGCCCTGGCCCCGCTCATACATAGCACCGAGACGATATTGCGCCGGCGCGAGGCCCGCGGCCGCCGCGCGTTCGAGCCAGCGCGCGGCTTCTTCAAGATCTTTCGGCGTGCCTTGCGCGTAACGAAGCGCGATCGCGTGCTGGGCGCGAGGATCGCCTCCCGCCGCGGCCTGGCGCAAGGCGGGCGGGCCGATCTCCTCCGGCGGCAATGGCAGGCTCTGCGGAATGGGCGATGCGGCGGGCGCCGCATCCTTTGGCGGGACGAGGGTCGGGTCCTCGATGGAGAACACCACCCCTGGCGGCAAGGGCGGCGTTTCGGTGGCCTTCAAGGCGGCGGGCTGGGCTTGCGGCATCAACTCGCTCGAGGATGCCGGACGGAATGCGGATTTGGCGATGTCGGTGACATTGCCGGGCTCGCGCCTCTCGCCGACGGAAGGACTTGCTTCGATCTCGGTGGGAGGCTCCGAAGCGCCGGAAGGCGGCGCGGGCGGTGTCTCGGGTTCGGCGGCGGCCGGACCCATTTCATCGGAGTTCGGCGTCGAGACACCACCCTCCGCCGGCGCCTCAGGCAGAGGCGCGCTCTGTTCGACCGAGGGCGGGACGATTTCGGACTCGGGCTTGGAGCCCAAGCGGCTATAGAGCAGGAGCGCGCTGATAGCGAGCAATACGGCCGCGCAAATGATGAGGAACGGCCGCTTGCGGCGCGACGGGAGCTCCCCACTGGAGGCTGGCTCGGCATCGCCCGGAAGCCTCCGCAGGCGCGCACCGCCACCCCGTTCTTCGACCTTCAGAGCGGCGGCCTGCGCCGCGCGGCGCGCCGCGGCCACGAGATCGTCGGGCGCCTCGTATTCCGCATCCTCGCTCTTGGCTTGCGGTTCCGGCTGGTCGAGATCGACAGGTTTCGCCCCGCCGGGCACACGCTTGGCACGGCCGAAATTGGGTGCCATCTCGTCCTTGTCGAGACCGGCGATGGCTTCGCGCAGCCGGTTCCTCGGCAGCGGCGGTTTCGGCCGCACAGCGGCGCCAGCAGCGTCATCCCGGCGCGCGGGACGCTCGGCCACGGCGGCTTCGGCCTTTGCGCTCGGCGGATTGACCGGCGGCTCGGGTGTCGCGTTCGGTGGTGGGGCAAGTTCGCGCAGACGATCGGCGAAGGGAAGCGGTTTCGGCTTCGGCGCCTGCGCCTGCGCTGGGTTCTGCTCTATGAGCTGCACGAGCTGCTTCAGCGAGTCGTGCACCTGCTCGATAGTTGCGGCGAGGCGGTCGTCGCTGGCACGCGTCCGCTCATTCATCGCCATGAGATCGCGATGCATGGCGTCGAGACGCTCCGCCGTGCCGACGTTCAGCTTCGCGTCTTCGACGACGCGCCGCGCGGCCTCCTCGGCCGCCTTGCTGGCAACGGCTGCCATCTCGCCCGCGCCGCCGTCCACGCGTTCGATCAGCTGACGCAGCGCCGCATCGATCTCGCCGATCCTGGCGAACTGCGCCTGGGCACTACCAAGTTGTTGAGCTAGCCCGGAAATTTGCGCTTCGAGGGCATCGATGGCGGCGCCTTCGGGCGCCTGCTCGGCGGCGCGTGCGATTTGCTCGCTGATCTCGTCGAGCCGCGCCTGCAAGGCTTCGAACGCCTGTGTCGGCATGGAAGTGCTGATCGAGTTTTCGAGCCGGTGCGCCATTTCTGTGAGGCGCTTGTCGAGGTCGCGATCGTCGGCCGGCGCGGCGATCGGCGGGGCGGCATGGTCGTCAGCAGCCCTTTCGCCGAACGGCGGCGCGCTCGCGCGGGACGGCGAAGCGGCAAGCTCGCTCAGCAGGTCGGGCTTGGCCATCATGCCGGCGGCATAGTCGAGATCGCCCGACAAAGCCCGGCCGAGGCGCTCGAAGTCATCGAGCGGAGTGGACGCCTCGCGCTCGAGCCGGCGGGCGAGATTGCTTACCTGGTCGTGCAGACGGTCGAAGGTCTCGGCATCTTCCGCGCTGCTTGCCGCGCGCACAGCTTCGGTTGCTTGCGAAAGCCGGTCGATCCGGACATGCAGCTCGTCGAGCGCCTCGCTATAGCGGCGCTCATTCGCCTCGACACGCTCCACCAGGCGCCGGAGCAGGCTCTCGATCGATTGCTGATCCATGGGACCGGCGCTGGAAGACGGGATGCCGTGACCGCTCGGCGGGCCCATTTGCCAACTTGGTTCCGAAACCATCCCGTCCCCCTGGCGAGTCGAAGCCGAAGATTCGCGTCAGAATGGCCGTGGGAACCGGTCCGAGAGCGGCGCGAAGAGGCGTAGGGTCACGGTGGCAAGAGCGAGTAAATTTTGCGTTAAGGATCGCCCTATAGTGGGACGGGAGCCGCGAAGGCGAGCTTGGCGCCCAGGATGTCGTTTGGAGGCTTGTAAGACGTGGTGGAATTAGTGCAGGCGAGCCATCTGCTCACCGTGGCGACGCGGGGCAAAGGCTTCACCGAGATCACCAGCGATCTCGCGCGCTGGCTCGAAAGCGTCGCGGCCGAGGAGGGGCTCCTCACCGTGTTCGTCCGCCATACCTCGGCATCGCTGACCATCCAGGAGAACGCAGATCCAAATGTGCGGCGCGACCTGCTCGACGCATTGGAGGCGCTGGCGCCGGAGGAACGCGACTACGCGCATCGGGAGGAGGGGCCGGACGACATGCCGAGCCACATCAAATCGATGCTCACCTCGGTCAGTCTCGGCATTCCGGTTAGGGACGGCGCAATGGCGCTTGGCACCTGGCAGGGGGTTTATCTGATCGAGCATCGTGCGAGCCCGCATCGGCGGACCGTCGTGCTCAGCTTCATCGGCCGCGCGGTGACAGCCTGACGCGCTCCCTATCAGGCGAAGCGGTCGGTGGCGGTGACCAGCTCGTGCACGATGCCCGACTCGGTCATGGCATGGCCGGCATCGGCGACGATGCGCAGATCGGCCTGCGGCCAGGCGCGATGCAAATCGTGTGCGATCTTGACCGGCGTCACCATGTCGTAGCGGCCATGCACGATCACGCCGGGAATGTCGCGCAAGCGATGCGCGTCGGCGATCAGCTGGTCGTCGGCATGGAAGAAGCCGCCATTGACGAAGTAGTGGCACTCGATGCGGGCGAAGGCGAGCGCGTAATGGTCCTCCGAGAAGCGGCGGACACGCTCGGCGTCGGGCAAGAGCGACAAGGTTTTGCCCTCCCAGGCGCTCCAGGCGCGGGCGGCTTCGATCTGCACCGCGGGATCGTCATGCGTGAGGCGGCGGTGATAGGCCGCGATCATGTCGTGGCGCTCGGCTTCGGGGATGACGTGAAGATAGGTCTCGAACGCGTCCGGAAAGATCCAACTGCAACCTTCCTGGTAGAACCACTCGAGCTCGGAGCGGCGCAAGGTGAAGATGCCTCTGAGCACGAGCTCGGTCACCCGCTCCGGATAAGTTTCGGCATAGGCGAGCGCCAGGGTCGAGCCCCATGAGCCGCCGAACACCTGCCAGCGCTCGATGCCGAGATGGGCGCGCAAGCGCTCGATGTCATCGACCAGATGCCAAGTCGTGTTCTCCTCGAGCGAAGCGTGAGGGGTCGAACGGCCGCAGCCCCTCTGGTCGAACAGCACGATGCGATAGGCGCTCGGGTCGTGATAGCGGCGCATCACCGGATTGATGCCGCCGCCGGGACCGCCATGCAGCAGCACGGCTGGCTTGCCGGCCGACGAGCCGCATTCCTCGAAATAGAGCTCGTGCAGGTCGGAGACTTTGAGCCGCCCGGTCCGGTAGGGGACGATCTCGGGATAGAGCGCGCTTCGCTTGTCCCTGGTGGGCAACTGATCGTTCATCGTCGTCCACGTCCCACGAAGATCATTGGCCTACCGGCTCCTCAGCGGCCGCGGCGCTCGCCGCTGCGCGTATCTGCGCCCGATCGTAGATCGTCTCGCCCCCGGGGTCGCGCATCTCCTCGCAATAGTCGATCCCGGTCTGCGATGGCGCACCCATATAGAGGCTCACGCCGATGCCGGCGGCAAGCGCCAGTGCCGCGCCGATCAAGCTGGCAAGCGGCGCGGTGAGGTCCGCTGGTCCGAGGCCGAGCGCCCCGCCGAATACCGCCTCGATCAGCATCGTCGCGAAGCCCACCGCCATTGCCGCCATAGCCCCCCATTTCGTGCAGCGTGGCCACCAGATGGCGAGCAGGAGCGCGGGGAAAAAGGTTGCAGCGGCAAAGGCGAAGGCCATCAAGGCAGCCTTCAACGGGTCGAGATCGGCGATGACGAGGAATACGGCGGCGGCAAGCGCCGAGGCGCCGATCGCTGCCCAGGCGGCGACGATACGTGGCAGCGTCTCGCGACGATCGACCACCCGATAGAGATCCTCGGCAAGGCTCGCGGCCAGGGTGAAGAGATGGGACGCCGCGGCGGCAAGCGCGACGGCGAGCGCCGCCGTCGCCATCAGCACGGTCAGGACATAGGGAAGCCCGGCGGCGGACGGCAGGGCAAGCACCACGCCATCGCGGCCGATCAATAGTTCGCCGGCGCCGATCGCCCCATCGCCGTTGACGTCGCCGACCTTGAGCAACTGATGTGCGCTCAGCTCGCCGAGTGTTGCCGGCAGCGAGCTTGCCGGCGCCAGCGCGATGTCGCGGAAGATGATCAGCTTGGCGAACACCGCCATGGCTGGCGCCGTGATCACGAATGCCGCCACGAATAGCAGAGCCCAGGCGCTCGAGCGGCGCTGCTCGGCGAGCGAGCCGGTCACGCCGCTGCGCACGAGTAGACTGGGCAGCGCCGCGGTGCCGAGCGCAAGACAAAGGAACAGCGTCGCGAAGTCGAAGGGAGAGAGCACGCCGAATGCCTGGAGAAACGGCTTGGCGGCAGGCAGCGGCACGGTGCCGGGCAGCGCGGTGGCGATCTCGCCGGGGTTGGCCGGCGTGATCCCCGCGGTGATCTCGGCATTCTGCAAGGCGGGAAACATCGCGCCGTAGGTCAGCTGCGGCGCGGGCACATTGGCGAGCAAGATGGCGACGGTGGTGACGACGATGGCAAGACCCACGGCGCCGACCAGGAACTCCGCGCTGCCGGTCCAGGTCAGCGACCGCATGCCGCCAAGGATGGCGAAGGCGGCGATCAGCGCGGCAATCAAGAGCACGCCGAGCCAGAAAGAGACCGGAAGAAAGAACGCGGCGATCAACGCCGCGATCTTGATCTCCGCGGCGAGCAGCAGCGCCGAAGGCGCGAGCTGCATCACGCTCGCGGTCATGCGCAGGCTGCGCGAACGGAAACGATGGCCGAGAAAACTCGGCAGGGTGTAGGAGCCCGCCTTGCGCAAATAGGGGACGAACAGGATGCCTGCCGCGAGTATACCGAAAGTCCAACCGAGTCCGATCGACAGCGCGTCGAAGCCGAGAAAGAACACGGTCCCGGTATAGGCAAGGAAGCCGGTGCCGCCGACCGCGATCGCGGCGAGCACGAAGCCGTTATAGACCGGCGGCACGCGCCGTCCCGAGGCGAAGAAATCCGCCGGGTGAGTCGTCCGCGAGCCGACGGCGATGAGCAGAAACAACGCCAGCGGAACGACCAGCATGGTCTGCGCGAGCAGCCCCTCGCTCCAGCCGAGTTGCTCGAACATGGCGAGCAATACGATGAGCGCGACGAATGAAGCGGCGACGATGCTGTAATAGGCGCCGAGATGCGGATTCGGCGTCCGCAGACGCGAAGGAACCACCATCGCTCAGCCGAGCCCCTCGCTTTCGCTCCGCGCCAGGTCGATGCGTTCCTGCACGCGGATAAACCAGAAGCCCATCACGACGATGAAGACCAGCAGCCCCTGCGCTAGGAGATAGAAGCCGAGTGGGAAGTGCAGGAAGCCGAACTGATTGAGCCAAGGAGCCATCGCCACGGTGAGAAACACCGCAAGCAGCACCAGCGACAGGATTGCGACGGCCAGAATCAGCGTCTGGAGTTGATGGCGGTTGCGTGCCGGATCGCTTATGGGAACCTTGGTCGCCAAGTCGCTTCCCCTCTCGGACCGGCCAGGAGTTACCAGCTAGCAGTTGGTTTGCAAACCGGCTAGGCAGCATTGTCGGGAAACGTGGCAGGCTGGTGACTTGGGCAGGGCCTGGGCGGCCAGGCAAGGAGGAGCGATGCGAGGAATACTCCAGGAGTTCAAGGAATTTGCGCTGCGAGGCAATGTCGTCGACATGGCGGTCGGCATCATCATCGGCGCCGCCTTTTCGACCATCGTCCGGTCGCTGGTCGACGACATCGTCATGCCGCCGCTCGGCGTGATCACCGGCGGGGTCGATTTCTCCAACATGTTCATCTCGCTCGACGGCGAGAGCTATGCCTCGCTGGCCCAAGCCAAGGAAGCCGGCGCACCCACCATCAATTTCGGGGTGTTCATCAACAACGTGATCAGCTTCGCCATCGTGGCCTTCGTGCTGTTCATGGTGATCAAGGCGATGAACCAGCTGCGCCGCACGCAAGAGGAGGAGCCGGCCAAGGAGCCGCCGCCCTCGCGCGAGGTGCAGCTCTTGCAGGACATCAGAGACGCGCTGGTCAAGCGCGACTAGTGCGCGGGCAAGAGAAAGTTGTTGCTGAGTCGTATACGGAGTGTTGCCTTTCCGCGGCCGGTAAGGGCAAGATGCCAAGCGTCGAGCTTGCAGACTATGCGGCGCGCGCGTGGGAGGGGGCCCATGCCGAAGATCAGCTTTGCATCCGCCTCGCTCCCCCAGGAGTTCGACGACCAGGCGCGCTTCCGGCTCTGGAGCGATCTCTGTAACGACCTCTTCTGCCGTATGGGCCTCGCGCGCCCCGAGGACCAGCCATTCGATGTGACTCTCGACTTTCTTCCCGTCGGCGTGGTCGGGCTCGGGCATTTCGACGGCAAGGTGAGCCGGGTGACGCGGTCGGCGCGCGATATCGCCGCCGACGCCAACGACGATCTTTGCTTTGGCATCAATTTGACGGCCGAACCCATCCTGATCTCGCAGGCCGGCATCGACTATGTGCTCGAGGAGGGTCACGCGGCGTTGATGCTGCATACCGAGCCATTCGAAGTGCGGGCGGCGACGCGCAGCCAGTGGGTCACACTCAACATGCCGCGAGCCCGTCTGGTCGAACTAATGGCCAACGCCGCTAATGGCCAACGCCGAAGATTTGTTGGCGCCGCCCCCGGGCCCGCCCTGCGAGGCGCTGCAATTTTTGCGGCGCTATGTCGTGTCGGCGCTCGGAACCGATTGGTCGGGAAGCGACCCGTCGGTCACCGCGCATATCGAGACCACCTTGCTCGATCTCATGGCGCTGTCGCTCGGCGTGCGCGACGAGGCGCGAGAATTCGTGGAGCTGCGCGGTCTGCGCGCCGCGCGCATCCAAGCGATCCTCGCCGAGTAGGGCGGGCTTCGCCGACCCCGGCTTTTCCGCGCGCGACGTGGCGCGCGCTTGGGGCTCAAGCTGCATTATGTGCAGAACCTGCTGGGCGAGACCGGGCAGAGCTTTTCCGAGCGGGTGCTCGAGCTCCGCCTGCAAAAGTGCGCGCGATGCTTGCCAACCCGCGCTACGACTCGATGAAGATCAGCGACGTCGCCTATGCCTGCGGGTTCAACGAAATCTCTTATTTCAACCGCTGCTTCCGCCGGA